>JBGSVS010000405.1:0-5800 GCA_041752895.1 Tabrizicola sp. | reverse complement strand
GGTGGGGCGAGGCCGAAGCGGGGCGTCTCTACGCGCGGGAGCTGGCCCAAAGGCCTGGCCCGATCCTGCCCCTGATTGCCGCCCCGGACGCAGGCCATGCGAGCCTTGAGCGGCATCTGTGCATCGACACGACGGCCTCGGGCGGGAATGCGCAATTGCTGGCAGAGGCGGCGGACGCTTGACGCCTGACGGCGGATCGGAAAGTCTGCGCGCATGTTTCCGATCCGCGACCATAACCCCTCGGGGAAGACGCCTTACGTAACCTTCGCGCTGATCGCGATCAACATTCTGGTTTTCCTTGGCTATTTCACCACGCTCTCCGAATGGGACCTGCAAGGGTTCTTCCTGACCTGGGGCCTTGTGCCCGCCCGGTTCATGTCGGGCGAGGGATTGGAGACCATCGTCTCATCGATGTTCCTGCATGGCGGCTGGATGCATCTGGCGGGGAACATGCTGTTTCTCTGGATCTACGGCGACAATCTGGAAGAAGAGATGGGGCACTTCGGCTTTCTGATCTTCTACCTTGCCTGCGGCGCGGCGGCGGGCATCGCGCAGATCCTGCCGGACCCGGGCTCGCCCATTCCGATGGTCGGGGCCTCGGGCACGATTGCCGGGGTGATGGGAGGGTATCTGCTGCTGTTTCCCAAGGCGAAGGTCGATGTCCTGTTCATCTTCGTGGTCTTCTTCCGCATCTTTGCAATTCCTGCCTGGATCGTCCTTGGCCTGTGGCTGGCGATCCAGATCGGGTCGGGCGTGTCGATCCCCGGCGATCAGGGCGGGGTCGCCTACTGGGCGCATGTCGGCGGCTTTGTCGCGGGGCTGGTGCTGACGCTTCCCGCCTGGTTTCGACGTGGTGCGCGCGGCTACTGGCAAAAGACCGAAGGCCACCCGCCGCATCCCGAGACGCACTTCAAGGCTTCGCGTTCCAACATCCCGCTGATCCGCCGTCAGCGCTGATCCCTTTGCGGACCCGGCGCACGGGCGTAAGATCATCGCGCCAAGAGGGGACCGCGCATGCTGCGTCTTGCCTGCCTTTGCGTCTGTCTTGCCACCCAGGCCAGGGCTGACTGCCGTCTGGCACTGGTGCTGGCGGTGGACATCTCGCGGTCGGTCGATTCGCAGGACTATGTGATCCAGACCGAGGGCCTCGCCCGCGCGCTGGAAGACCGCGAGGTCCGTGCGGCGATCTTTGGCCCGGAAGGTCAGGTGGCTCTGGCCGTCTACTTCTGGTCCGGGCGCGGCTATCAGGACCTGGTTCAGCCGTGGACCCTGCTGGACGGCCCCGAGGCGCTGGATGGCGCGATCTGGAAGATCCGCCGCACCCCGCGCCCGGCAGCACCCCTTGCCACCGCGATGGGTGACGCGCTGCGCTATGGCGCGGGATTGATGGCCGAGGCCCCCGCCTGCGACCGCCGGGTGATCGACGTGGCGGGCGACGGGCAGAACAACGAGGGCATTTCGGTCGCCCGCACCTATGAGCGCGAGGATTTTACCGGCATCACGGTGAACGGCCTGGCGGTCGGAGAGCATGAGGCCGGGATCCTGACCTACTTCGAAACCGAGGTGATCCGCGGCCCCGGTGCCTTTGTCGAAAGCGCGCCCCGGCAGGAGGATTACCCCGCCGCGATCCGCCGCAAGCTGCTGCGCGAGTTGGAGGGTCCGGTCATTGGCACTGTTGCGGCTCCGCAACTGGACAGGGGTTGACGCGGACTTGCCATGAATCCGTGATTCCCCACCCCAATTTCGCCGGTTTTCCGTTGACTACTGCGGCCAAGCGGGAATTCTTCCCGTGATTGATAGACACATTCGGAGGTTTCCATGCGCCGCCATTTTGCCGCGCTACTTATGGGCCTGATGCTTCTGCCGGGTGCTGCCCTGGCCGAGCGTATTGTCGCCCATGTTTCGATCGCTGCCCAGGAAATGAAGGTCTACCATGAAGGGCGTCTGATCTACGTCTGGGACGTCTCGACAGCGAAGGCCGGGAAGATTACCCCCGCCGGGACCTATGAGCCAGAATTCCTGTCGCGCAACCACCGGTCGCGCCGCTACAACAATGCGCCGATGCCGTTTGCGATCTTCTACGACGGCAATTACGCCATCCACGGCACCGACCAGATCAAACGCCTGGGCAACCCCGCCAGCCACGGCTGCGTGCGGCTGCACCCGGACAACGCGAAGATCCTGTTCGAGATGGTGAAGGCCGAGGGGATGGAAAATACGCGGGTCGTGATCGTTCACTAGGTCAGGCGTTCATGGTCGGGCCTTCGAAGCCCGGCCCCTTCCTTTCTGCCCCCCGACCCGCTATAGCGCCGGGCTTGAAATGCAGCGGGAGCGGATGATGCAAGGCTCGGCCAACCTCAACCTGATGATCAAGGCCGCGCGCAAGGCCGGGCGGAGTCTGGTGAAGGATTTCCGCGAGGTGGAGAACCTGCAGGTCTCGACCAAGGGGCCAGGCGACTTCGTGTCGAAAGCCGACCGCGAGGCCGAGCGGATGATCAAGGAGGAACTCCTTGGCGGCCGCCCGACCTATGGCTGGATCGGCGAGGAGACCGGGACGCAGGCCGGTGCTGACCCAACCCGGCGCTGGATCGTCGATCCCCTGGACGGGACCACGAACTTCCTGCACGGAATGCCGCATTGGGCGGTCTCGATCGCGCTGGAGCACAAGGGCGAGATCGTTTCCGCCGTGGTCTACGACCCCGCCAAGGACGAGATGTTCTGGGCCGAAAAGGGTGCGGGCTGCTGGCTGAACGACAACCGGCGCCTGCGCGTCTCGGGTCGCCGCGCGATGAGCGAGGCGGTTTTCGCGACCGGCGTCCCTTTCGGCGCGAAGACGACGCTTCCCGCGATGCTGAAGGACCTCGGCCGCCTGATGCCCTCTTGTGCGGGCGTGCGCCGCTGGGGCGTGGCTTCGCTTGACCTTGCCTATGTCGCGGCCGGGCGCTTCGACGGGTTCTGGGAGCGCGAGCTGAACGTCTGGGACATCGCGGCGGGCGTCCTTCTGGTCAAGGAAGCGGGCGGCCTGGTCGAAGGCCTGCGCGACGGCACCGATCCGCTGGACGGTGCGCTGATCGCCGCGAACGACGGGCTGTTCGGCAGTCTAGCGGGTACCTTGCGCGCCTGATGGGCACGAGTTTTCTGCGAAAACTCGGAATCGGTCATCTGATCTTTCGCAGAAAAATCATTCGGCCTGTCACCCGCGCTGCAGTTTGACCGGCTCGGACCGCGCGAGCCGCAGGAAATGCGCGATGTAAGGCTTGGCCGCATCTTCTTCGCGCGTCGCGGCATACATCCGCTTTATCACCACCGCTGGTCCCAGAGGCCGCGTGATGTAGTCGGCATTCGCCTTCACCTCACGCATCACCCAGTCCGGCAGCACTGCCACCCCCCGGTTCGATCCGACCAGCATCAGGATCACCGCCGTCAGTTCCGCCGTCCGCTGCGCACGAGGTTCCACCTTCGCGGGCGTCAGAATCTCGGTGAACACATCCAGCTTGTCGCGGCTGACCGGGTAGGTGATCAGCACCTGGTCGCGGAAATCCTCGGCGGTGATGAACTCCTTCGCGGCCAAGGGGTTCTGGGCGGACCCAACGAAGGTCGGGTGATAATCGAAGAGCGGGTTGAACACGATCCCGGGCGGCGGCTCGCGGTCCGAGGAAATCACCAGGTCCACATCCTCGCGGTTCAGGGCGGGCAGCGCCTCGAACGCCAGCCCCGCGCGGATGTCGACGTCGATCTCGGGCCAGGCGTGGCGGAACATCTCCAGCACCGGGAACAGCCAGTCGAAACAGGCGTGGCATTCAATGGCAATGTGCAGCCGCCCGGTGCGCCCGGCGCGAAGGGCGCGGAACTCCTCTTCCATCGCGTCAATCTCGGGCAGGATGCGTTCGGCGGCGCGCAGCATCCGGACCCCCGCTGCCGACAGGCGCATCGGTTTGGACCGACGCACGAAAAGCTCCATCCCCGCCTGATCCTCCAGCCCCTTCACCTGATGCGACAGGGCGGATTGCGTCATGTTCAGCACATCCGCCGCCTTCGCAAGCCCCCCGGCCTGCTGGATTGCCCGGATCGTTCGCAAGTGGCGCAGCTCGATATACATGAACGAACCTCATAAAGATGCTGAGAACTATGAATTGGTCTCACATCCGAGAATCTGCGACAAGGGGACAGTAAAGGAGATCCCCATGGCCCCGCGCATCAGCTTTGAATTCTTCCCGCCGCAGTCGCTGGACGCCTCGTTCCGTCTGTGGGAAACGGTGCAGGCGCTGGCCCCGATGCAGCCCTCGTTCGTTTCGGTCACCTACGGTGCCGGCGGCACCACGCGGACCCTGACGCATGAGGCGGTGTCGACCATCCACCGCAACTACGGCCTGCCGGTCGCGGCCCACCTGACCTGCGTCGATGCCACCAAGACCGAAACGCTGGCCATTGCCGAAGCCTATGCCGCTGCGGGCGTGACCGAGATTGTCGCCCTGCGCGGCGATGCCCCCAAGGGCGCGCAACGGTTCGTCCCGCATCCCTTGGGTTTTGCCAACTCGGTCGAGCTGGTGGAAAAGCTGGCCCGCACCGGCAAGTTCAAGATCCGCGTCGGCGCCTACCCCGAGCCGCATCCCGATGCAGCCGACAGCAATGCTGACGTGACCTGGCTCAAGCGCAAGATCGATGCAGGCGCATCCAGCGCGATCACCCAGTTCTTCTTCGACGCCGACACCTTCTTCCGTTTCCGCGATGCTTGCGCCAAGGCCGGGATCACCGCGCCGATCATCCCTGGCATCCTGCCGATCACCTCGTGGGAGGGTGCCAAGAAGTTCGCCCGCCGCTGCGGCACGTCGGTTCCGCACCGGCTGGATGAGGCCTTCACGACCGCCATTCGCGACGGGCGCGAAGAGCTTTTGGCACTGACCCAGTGCACGGCGCTCTGCGACAAGCTGATCCAAGGTGGGGTCGAGGATCTGCACTTCTACACCCTCAACCGCCCACACCTGACGCGCGAAGTCGTCCACGCCCTTGGCATCAAGCCCGAGGTGGTGCTGGAGAAAGTGGCCTGAAACCAACCCCATAGGGGTAACCGATGTCTCCCTGGGCGGCTTTCCGACCTTTCCCCAAAGGTCCCCTGGAAAGCCGCCCCTTTTTTGCCTGTTGCCCCCCAGTTTTTTGCCCGTTGCCCCCCAGTTTTTTGCCCGTTGCCCGTGGGGTCATATCGGCTAATCTCACGCGACCTTAGCCGCGGACTCTGAAATGCCCAAGCTCGTCACCCTTCTGAACGGCCCGAACCTCAATCTCCTTGGCCTGCGCCAGCCCGAAATCTACGGGCGCGAGACGCTGGACGATGTGGCGGCCAAGGCTGCCGACCTCGCCGAAGAGCTGGGGCTGGGCCTGAAGGCGCTGCAGTCGAACTACGAGGGCCAGCTTGTCGACTGGATCCAGGCGGCGCGGGGGGCCTCGGCCGGGATCATCATCAACCCGGGCGCCTATTCGCATACTTCGGTCGCGATTCTGGATGCGTTGAACGCCTTCGACGGGGTGGTGATCGAGGTCCATATCTCGCAGATCCACAAGCGTGAGCCGTTCCGGCATCATTCTTACGTCAGCCACCGCGCCGATGGGGTGATCGTCGGCTGCGGGACCGAGGGTTACCTGCTGGCGCTGCGCCGGATGGCGACGCTTCTGGCCGCATGAGCGAAAGCTTCCGCTGGCACCCGCGGGCCCGGCTGTTCGACAGCGCGGGAAAGGAAGTGCGACCGGCAAGCCTCCGACCCCCGGGCACCCTCTTCCCCGACAGCCCCCAGGGCCTCGCCGC
>JBGSVS010000404.1:0-6804 GCA_041752895.1 Tabrizicola sp. | reverse complement strand
GGCCGGAAACGCCGCCTTCGCCGCCTTGGCCGCCTGATCGACCGTGTCTGCCGTCCCCAGCGCCACGCGGGCGATCAGGCTTTCATCGACCGGCGAGCGGGTTTCGAACCACTCGCTACCGCTGACATCCTGTCCCGCGATCAGGTTCAGGATGCCCCAGTCACGGAACCGGGCCAGATGGCCATCGAGTTTCGCCAGGTGGGTTGCAAGATCGGTCAAAGGGATTCTCCCGGCAGGTAACGGCGGATCGAGGATGTCTTGGGCGACAGGTCGGGGTCGATGTCGCGCATCTCGAAGGACAGCATGAAGGACGAGGTTTCCAGCACCTTGGCACAGTAAGCCTCGGCAGCGGCGAAGATGCGGGCTGTCGCGTCGACCTTGGCCTTATCGCTGCGACCGCCCCGCAAGCGCAGCGAGATGTCCAGAAAGGCGTGGTCCGGATTACCATCGGCAATGACGACATGGGTGCAGGCCGTGGCGCGAACCCGGATGCCCGCAAGCGGCAGGATGCCCGTCGCCACCGCCGCGTCTCGCAAGCTGCGACACAGCCCCGCTACATCCAGGCGCGCCTCAAGGTTCGGCGAATAGTCGATCTGGATATGGGGCACGGTGACCTCCGAAGTTAATTGCTTTGTTAAGTAAAATAGGGCATCTGTCAAGCAGTGATGCCAAAGCCGCCGGACCAGAGCGCAGAGTTGACCGGTTGCGCTGACCAGAGCATGAAAGAAACCTGCGGTGCAAACAGTGAACCGAAATCCCATGACCTCGATTGACTCTCTTCGTAGCGCCCCTGTCCTGCCGTCTCTGCACGTCATCGACGGTCAGCGCAGGCCCGCTTCGGACGGGGGGACGATGACCGTCCGCTCACCCATCGACGGGTCGGTGCTTACGACCTGCGCGCGCGGGACGGTGGCCGATGCCGAAGCCGCGATTGCCGCAGCGCGCACGGCCTTTGATGACGGCCGCTGGTCGGACATGGCCCCGGCGGCGAGGAAGAAGGTCCTGCTTCGCTGGGCCGATCTGATTGAAGGGCAGGCGCTGGAACTCGCCGTCCTTGGCGTCCGCGAAAACGGGACCGAAATCGGCATGGCGCTGAAGGCGGAACCGCAGTCCGCGGTTGCCACCATCCGCTACTATGCCGAGGCCATCGACAAGCTGAACGGCGAAATCGCACCCACCGACCCGGCCTATCTGGGCCTTGTCCACCGCGCTCCGGTGGGCGTCGTGGGGGCCATCGTGCCGTGGAACTTTCCGCTGATGATCGGTGCCTGGAAGTTCGGCCCGGCCCTTGCGGCGGGCTGCACCATGGTGCTGAAACCCGCCGAGACCGCCTGTCTTACCCTTGTGCGGCTGGCCGAACTGGCGCTGGAGGCGGGGCTTCCCCCAGGGGTGTTCAACGTCGTGACCGGCGAGGGCGCGGTCGTCGGTGCCGCGATTGCCGCGTCGATGGATGTGGACGCGCTGGTCTTCACCGGATCAGGCACGACCGGGCGCAGGCTGCTGGAGGCCGCCGCGCGATCGAACCTGAAGCGCGTCTATCTGGAGCTTGGTGGCAAGTCGCCCAACATCGTCTTTGCCGATGCCCCCGATCTGGAGGAGGCCGCGAAGGTCTCGGCCCAGGGGATATTCCGCAACTCGGGCCAGGTCTGCATCGCCGGGTCGCGCATCCTGGTCGAACGCAGCATCCACACGGCCTTTGTCGAAAAGCTGGCCGCCCATGCAGCGGCGATCAAGGTGGGTGATCCGCTGGACACGGCAACGCAGGCGGGGGCGGTGAATTCGGAACGGCAGTTACAGCAGAACCTGGCCTTCGTGGCCGAGGCGCAGTTCGCCGGGCGCAGGGTCATCGGCGGCGCACGGATTCTGGAGGAGACAGGCGGTTACTACATGGCCCCGGCCATCGTGGCCGACGCGCGACCCGAGGACCGGGTGTTCCGCGAGGAGATCTTTGGCCCCGTCGTCACCGTGACGCCCTTCGATACCGAAGCCGAGGCGATCGCGCTGGCCAACGGAACGAGTTACGGGCTGGCAGCGGCGGTCTGGACGTCGAACCTGGGCCGGGCGCATCGGATGGTGCGCAAGATCCATGCGGGCCTGGTCCACGTCAACACCTACGGTGGGTCGGACTTGACGGTTCCCTTGGGCGGCGTGAAGCAGTCCGGCAACGGGCATGACAAATCGCTGCATGCCTTTGACAAGTATCTGGATCTGAAGACCGCTTGGATCAAGCTTTAGGCCACCCGCATCGAGATCGTTCCCTCAGCGATCCAGGTGTCGACGATCTGCAGCACCGCGTCCGAGAAGGCCATGTCGTTGATGTGGCAATCGACCTCCTGCAGCTCGACCGGCGCGGTAAAGGCGCGGCGCATCTCGTCCGTCATGGCGGCCAGGCACTCCGGGTCATGCGCCGGTTCGCCCTCGCGGTCCCATTCCTCGATGCCCTGCAGCGGCAGCAGCACCTTGACCGGACCCTTGGCCCCGGACAACCGCCGGGCAATGTCGCGGATAAGCGCGCGGCGTTCGTCACCCGACAGGGCCGTGGACACGATCAGCCGGTTGTGGGCGTGGAATGGGCGGTCGGCATAGGCGTCAGGGATGGTCTGCCAGCCGGCAAAGTCGATCAGGTCGGTGCAGCCTGGGGCCACGATCTGCGGGATACCGGCTGCGCCTGCGCTGGTCAGCCGGTCCTGCCCGGCATTCGCGACCGACCCCACCATCAGATTGCCAAGCTCGGGCAGGGCAAGGTCCAGCGCCAGCGCGAAATAGCCCTGTTTCGCCAGCGCCTCGAAGGCCATCCCGCCCATGCCGGTGGCGTGGAACACCGCGACTTCGAAGCCCCGCGCCTCCAGCGGGTCGCGCAGATGTTTCATGTATTTCAGGCACGAGGACCCAAGGCTGGTCATCCCAACGACTGGGCGGCTCCGGTGCGGACGTTCCACCGCCATTGCCGCGCCAAGCACCGCCCCGGCCGCCTGCGACAAGGACGATTTGCACACCGAGTTCAGGCCATAAAGCCCACCAGCCCAGAGGATCATCTGGATGTCCGGCGACAGGCGGTCGGCGGGAATAAGCGGCGAGAAGGACACCGTCGAGACGACGTATTTCGGCACCCCCAGCGGCAGGGCCTGGCAGCAGTCAAGGACCAGGTCCGTCCCCATCGTGCCACCAAGGCCGATCAGCCCGTCGATCCTGCCATCCGCATAAAGCCGTGCGGTCAGCTGCGCCGCCCCTGCCGCCATGATCTGCATCGCCAGGTTCTCGTCCCCAGCGTCGATCACCTGCCCGATGGTCTTCCCGGCGGCCCCGGCGACGTCGTGCTTTGACACATCCGTCGGGCGCGAGGGGTCGCCAAGGACGCTGACATCCATTGTCAGCACCGCGCCGCCCATTCGACGGATGCACTCGGCCACATAATGAAGCTCGGGGTCCTTGGTGTCGTAGGTTCCGATCACCAGAATGGTCTTGGCTGGCTGCATCTTCCCTCCTACGCGGCCGCGAAAGGTGCGGCCCTATCCCCTGTCGCTGGACGCTTCACTATCCTCACCGAGGGTCGGGATTAGTTGCATTTGAAACTGATTCCTGTCAAGGGCCGACTGGATCCCTGGTTTCAGGCACCGGTCAGTCGTCCGCGCCCACGCCGCCCGGAGGGAATTCGACAAGGCGGCGCAAGAGGTCGCTCAGGACGGCGGCCTGCCCGGGTCCAAGCCGCTCGCGCAAGGTCGCGTCGAACTGCAAGGCCAGCGCCCCAAGCTTTGCAAACACGTCCTGTCCCTTGTCGGTCAGCGACAGGATCTCGGCCCGGCGGTCGGTGGCGCTTGGCGATCGGGACAGCATCCCCGCCCCTTCCAGGGCGCTGACCGCGCGGCTGACCTTGGTCTTCTCGATATGGCTGATCGCACAGATGTCGCGCGCCGACATGGCGCCGAACTTGCCAAGGTTCGCCAGGACCCGCCACTGGGTCCGGGTAAAGCCGTAGCGGTCGCGGTAGACGGCCTGAAACCCATGCGACGTCGCCTCGGCCGCCTGGTTCAGCAGGTAGGGCAGGAACTGGTCCAGATCGAAGGCGGTCGGGTCTGAAGTCATCAGGGCTGGTTCTTCTGCGATGGATCAGACAGCTTATGCACGACCTGCGCCAGCGCGTCACCCCTTGGGCTTGACCCGGTCCGGATGGGCGGCGCGGAAAGCCTCGATCTCCTCCAGCCGCGCGGTGACGGACCGGACACGGGGAAAGCGCGCCAGATCGACGCCCCAGCGACGCGCATTGTAGACCTGCGGAACAAGGCAGATGTCGGCCAGCGTCACCCGGTCCCCAAAGCTTAGGTGTCCGGTCTGAGTGTCGGCAAGCAGCCCCTCGACCCCGTCCAGCCCCAGCCCGATGAAGTGCTGCATCCAACCCTCCATCGAGGCGCCAAGGCTGACCGCATGACGCGCGACGCGCAGGTTGCACACGGGATGGATGTCGACCGCAATCGCATGGGTCAGAGCCCTGACAGTCGCGCGGTCGCCCGGGTCCTGTGGCAGCCATCCGGCCGCGCGGGTTTCGTCCAGGTATTCCAGGATCGACAGCGACTGCGTCAGGCGCAGCCCGTCGATCTCAAGCGTCGGCACCAGCCCTTGCGGATTGCGCGCCAGGTTCTCGGGGCTGCGCTGTTCGTCTGCGGTCAGGTCCACGGCAACCGGTCGCCAGTCGATCCCCAGCAGGCCCAAGGCGATCCGCACGCGGTAGGCGGCTGAGGACCGCCAATAGTCGTAAAGAACCACCTCGGTCATCCTGCACGTCCCAAATTCGTTATCCCGCAGCTTTATCTTGACATCGTTGCGTCTGCAACTATTAGTCGGATCAGCCTTGGCGACTGCGCCGACCTATGCAGATTGGAGGAACCCATGACCAGCCACAACTTGCCCGTGGGCATGATCCGCGCAGTCAGCAATGCCGGTCCGCACGAAGGCTACATGCCGGGCTTCGGCAATGATTTCGAGACCGAGGCCCTGCCAGACGCGCTGCCGCAAGGCATGAACAGCCCGCAGAAGTGCAACTACGGGCTTTATGGCGAGCAGCTGTCCGGGACCGCCTTCACTGCGCCCAGCCACCAGAACGAACGGACCTGGTGCTACCGGATCCGGCCCTCGGTCAAGCACACGCATCGGTTTGCCAAGATCAATGTGCCGCACTGGAAGTCGGCCCCTTGCATCGACCCTGACATCATCAGCCTTGGCCAGTATCGCTGGGACCCGCTGCCCGTCCCCGATCAGCCGCTGACCTGGATCACCGGCATGCGGACCATGGTGACGGCGGGCAACGTGAACACCCAGACCGGCATGGCCAGCCATGTCTACCTTGTCACCGAATCGATGAAGGACGCCTACTTCTTCTCGGCCGATGGCGAGCTTCTGGTCGTGCCGCAGGAAGGCCGCCTGCGGTTCTGCACCGAGCTTGGGATCATTGATGTCGAGCCGAAGGAAATCGCGATCCTGCCGCGTGGCATTGTCTACCGGGTCGAGGTGCTGGAAGGCCCGGCGCGGGGTTTCGTCTGCGAGAACTACGGCCAGAAGTTCCAGCTGCCCGGTCGCGGACCCATCGGGGCCAACTGCATGGCCAACCGGCGCGACTTCAAGACCCCCGTGGCGGCGTTCGAGGACCGCGAGGTCCCATCGACCGTCACGGTCAAATGGTGCGGCCAGTTCCATGAAACGAAGATCGGACACTCGCCCCTGGACGTCGTCGCCTGGCACGGCAACTACGCGCCCTGCAAATACGACCTGCGCACCTATTGCCCGGTGGGCGCGATCCTCTTCGACCACCCCGACCCGTCGATCTTCACCGTCTTGACCGCGCCCTCGGGCATCGAGGGGACGGCCAATATCGATTTCGTCCTGTTCCGCGACCGCTGGATGGTGGCCGAGAACACCTTCCGCCCGCCCTGGTACCACAAGAACGTCATGTCCGAGCTGATGGGCAACATCTACGGCATCTATGACGCCAAGCCCAAAGGGTTCGTTCCCGGCGGCATGAGCCTGCACAACTGCATGCTGCCGCACGGGCCGGACAAGCAGGCCTTTGAGGGCGCGTCGAACGCCGACCTCAAGGCCGAAAAGCTGAGCGATACCATGTCCTTCATGTTCGAAACCCGTTTCCCGCAGCACCTGACGCCCTTCGCGGCGCAGGCGGGACACCTGCAGGAGGATTACATCGACTGCTGGGGATCCCTGGAGAAGAAGTTCGACGGCACGCCGGGCGTGAAATGACCGGCCTCCTGTGCTCATGGGTCGATAGCGCCAACGCGCCGGGCTGCCCCTTCCCGCTGAACAACCTGCCCTGCGGAGTATTCTCGCCGGTCAATGGCGACCCGCGCTGTGGGGTGGCGATCGGGGACTACGTGCTGGACGTGACAGCGCTGGAAGAGGCGGGGCTGCTGGCTTTGACGGGTGGCCCGTTTCTGGACGTGCCGTTCTGGAATGACCTGATGGAGGCTGGTCCGTCGGTCTGGGCCGCACTCCGGGCGCGGTTGCAGGTGCTTCTGGCCGAAGGCGCGGTTGAGCGTGCAGGGGTGGAGCCACATCTGATCCCGCTGGCAAAGGTCGCGCTGCATCTGCCGTTTCTGGTGTCGGAATACACCGATTTCTACGCCGGACGGCACCATGCCACGAACGTCGGCACCATGTTCCGGGGGGCCGAGAACGCGCTCCCTCCGAACTGGCTGCACATCCCCATCGGCTACAACGGCCGCGCGTCCTCGGTCGTCGTCAGCGGCACCGACGTGCGCCGACCCTGGGGGCAGGTGAAGGGGCCGGATGACACCGCCC
>JBGSVS010000403.1:0-14968 GCA_041752895.1 Tabrizicola sp. | reverse complement strand
GGAAGCGCCCCTTGGCCACGTTGGCGGCCCTGGCGGCCGCCGCGGCCTCGATACCGCCCCGGTGCATCCGGTTGTTCGAGATCATCGCCATCGCTGCATAGGCAAAGGCGGCCAGCGCCACGACGGTCGAAATGGCAAGACCGGTCAAGTTTCCCTTGTCCAGCCAATGCGCGGTGTTGATCGACAGAACCACGACGGACACGGTGGCCATGCCGGTGACCCCCAGAGGCAGATGCATCGACCGGACCGAGCAGAGGTGCAGAAGCGAGCCCATGACGATCCCGACGGCAATCGACTTGGCGTAGGGATCGTCCTGCAGCCAGACGAGGCCCGCCGCAGTGATCAGCGCGGCCTCCATCGGCACCAGCGATAGAAGATAGGCCAGATAGCGACGGGGCGAGCGGACCGGATCAAGCCCGCGCAGAAGGGCCTGCGACAGAATTTCGCCCATCAGTTCGACTGCGAACAGCGCCAGCATGATCCAGGGATTGACGTAAATCGCGCAGACGCCGTAGCCGACCCCGACCAGCACCATCCGGACAAGGAACTCGCCGCGCAGGATCTTGTACTGGCGTGCCAGCTCGTCGCGCACACGCTCGCCCTCGGCATTGGTGTATCGGGGGAGCGGAGACATGGACCAGGCGCACCGGAAGGTTGCAAGCGTTGGCAGACTGTAGCCTCATCGTTGTGCCACAGGTCAAGGGGCGGGTGCAGGAGAGATCAGGACCTCCTGTCGCAATTCGCCGTCGCGGCCGAAGATCAGGATACGGTCGTCGGTGGTGACGACGGCGGTCCAGCCGCTGCCGAAGGTGACGGCTGACGCGCGGGCTCCGTCGGGCAGGGTCAGATTGGCAGGAAGCGCGGGGCCGGAGGAAAAGGCCTGGGGCATGCGGGTGACAATCAGCCCGACCACGGTTATGACGCCGCCAATCATCGTCAGCGTAAGGACGATCACCAGCCATTTCAAAAGCCGCAGGCTGGGCGGCAGGGGGGCTTCTGGCGTGGCAGGGTCGGACATGGATGAGCCTTTCGAGGATGAGGACGCCGCTGGCCACCTGACCGTGGTCATCGGCCCGGATGCCCCCACCCGCCTTGATAAGGCGCTTGCAGCGGCGGTGCCAGAGGAAGCGGCGCTATCGCGGTCGCGGCTGATGCGGATGATCGCAGGCGGCGCGGTTGGCCGGGACGGCATTGCCGTGACCGATCCCAAGGCGAAGGTGGCCGAGGGCGAGGTCTATGAGCTTCGCCTTGACCCGGCGGCTGCGGTCGAGACGCTGGCCGAAGATATCCCGCTGTCGGTTGTCTGGGAGGACGCCGATCTGATCGTGATCGACAAGCCTGCGGGGATGGTCGTCCATCCCGCACCGGGGTCGCCGTCGGGGACGCTGGTCAACGCGCTTCTCCATCACTGCGGCGACACGCTGTCGGGGATCGGGGGCGAACGGCGGCCGGGGATCGTGCACCGGATCGACAAGGATACCTCGGGGCTGCTGGTGGTGGCCAAGTCGGACCGGGCGCATCATGGGCTTGCCCGGCAGTTCGAGGATCACTCGGTCAACCGGCACTACATGGCGGTGGTCCACGGGGTGCCCTCCAGCGCCGATCCGCGGCTTCGGGGGCTGCGGGGGGTCAGCTTCGAGGCGGGTGGCATCCTGAAGATCGCGACCCATCTCGCGCGGCACCGGACTGACCGGCAGCGGCAGGCGGTGGTCTGGGAAGAGGGCCGCCATGCCGTCACCCGCACCCGGGTGGTCGAGGCCTTCGGGACCGCTGCCGCCTTGATCGACTGCTGGCTGGAGACGGGCCGCACGCATCAGATCCGGGTCCACCTGTCTTATGCCGGGCACGGGCTGGTGGGCGACCAGACCTATGGCGGCCGCAGGACGCTTGCGGCGGCGCTGGGGCGGGGGGCGGAGCTTGGGAATGCCTTCCCCCGGCAGGCGCTGCATGCGGCGAGCCTTGGGTTCGACCATCCGGTGACGGGGGAGAGGATTGAGTTCATCTCGCCCCTGCCGGGCGACATGGCAGGGCTTATCGAGGCCTTGCGGGCGGGGTAGGGCCAGAAGTGTCCACGGTGGACAAAACCTGGGATACTATTGGAATCAACACCTTGGTCGCGGGCGTTAAGGATCTGGAAAGGTTTTCGCCCGGCCCCATTTGCCCCCCAAAATTCCTTAAGCAAGGACTTTGACAAATCCCTTACTTAAGGGATTTGGGTCCGCTATGATGCCTCGGCACGGGCCCGTTTGGCCCACGGAGTGCGCCTTCATGTCCGAGACTGTCGCCGCCCGCTGACGTCATCCGCCCCGCCTTCCGGGGCCTTGGGATGACATGAACCTCTGGGCGAAGCGCCATGGCCTTCGTCCGGTGCGGCATGGCACGACACGACGGACCTACCCCCATGAACATCTCACGGACCGAGCAGCGGGTGCTGCATGTCCTTGCCCTTGGCGGGCGCATCGAGCACGCGCGGACCGGCAGCAAGATAGACGAGATCCTTTGCGTCAGCCGCGACGGGCTGATCCTGGCAGATTGCACGCTGGGCGTCTTCCAGCGACTGCGACGGAAGCGACTGATCGCTTCGGAAGGTGGCGGCCCCTACCGCATCTCGCGGCTGGGGCGATTGTCGGTCCGGGCGCAGGCGGACAACCAGGGATGAGCGCTTCCTGACATTCGCGTGAAGCTCCTGTTGCAAACCTACTTGTGAGACGGAGCGAGCCACACCTGACGTTAAGAAGAAGGTGCTAAGAGGCGCTTGCACGGGAGACGCGGTTACCATAGGTTATCGCGTTCCCGGGGGCGATTACGCACCGGGCATCCATAGGGGGCACGATGAGCACCTACACGAACCTACCCGCACCAAGCCCGGAACAGGGCTTGAACCGGTATCTGCAAGAGATCCGCAAGTTTCCTCTGCTGGAGCCGGAACAGGAATACATGCTGGCAAAGCGCTGGGTCGACCACCAGGACGCAAGTGCAGCACACCAGATGGTGACGTCGCATCTGCGGCTCGCCGCGAAGATCGCGATGGGCTATCGCGGCTACGGGTTGCCGCAGGCCGAAGTGATCTCGGAGGCGAACGTCGGCCTGATGCAGGCGGTCAAGCGGTTCGATCCGGAGAGAGGTTTCCGGCTGGCGACTTATGCGATGTGGTGGATCCGCGCCTCGATCCAGGAATACATCCTGCGGTCGTGGAGCCTGGTGAAGCTGGGCACGACTTCGGCGCAGAAGAAGCTGTTCTTCAACCTGCGCAAGGCCAAAGCCAAGGTCGGCGCGCTGGAGGATGGCGATCTGCGGCCCGAGAACGTGGCCAAGATCGCGACCGCTCTGTCGGTGACCGAGTCCGAAGTGATCGACATGAACCGGCGGCTGTCGGGGTCGGATGCCAGCCTTAACGCCACTGTCGGCAGTGAAGAGGGCGGGGCGCAGTGGCAGGACTGGCTGGAGGACGAGGACAGCGACCAGGCCGAGGCCTATGAGCAGAAGGACGAGCTTGACGCCCGCCGCGCGCTTCTGGTGCAGGCGATGACGGTGCTGAACGACCGCGAAAAGGACGTGCTGATGCAGCGCCGTCTGGCCGAAGATCCGGTGACGCTGGAAGAGCTGTCGGAAAGCTACGGCGTCAGCCGCGAGCGTATCCGCCAGATCGAGGTCCGCGCGTTTGAAAAGCTGCAAGCCAAGATGCGCGAACTGGCCAAGGGCAAGGGCATGGTGATCCCGGCCTGAGGGCCCGGATCATGACGGACGGGCGGGCCAGCAGGCTCTGCCCGTCCGGTCCACGATCCCTTGCGCGCTTGCCTCAACCGGCGCCGCTGTCGACCAGCCATTTGCCATGGACCCAGCCGACGCGTCGCGGTTTGCCGTAGTAGACCCCGAACCAGGCACCGCTCTGGGCACAGGTGCGGACCAGATCGCCATTGTAAAGCTGGTCGACCTTGCGGTAGTCGGTCCCCGGGCCGGTGCGGACGGCCAGAAACCCGTCGCCATTCGGGTCAAGGCCCGTGACATATGCCGCAAGGCAGCCTGCGGCCTGTGCGTCTTCCAGAATGCCGAACGGCACGTCCAGCTCTTGCGCGACGGCGGCTTTACCTGCCAGCAACAAGGCTATCATCAAGGCTTTTCCACGCATGTCAGAATTCCTTTCTGAAAGTCTGTGGGGCCGACTGCTGCCCCAGGCGCAACTATACCGGCGTGGATCACAACCGGGTAAACGCTTTCGGGCCATGTGACAGCTGGCAAGACCGGGTCACGGCCTTTTCGTTTGCCCAAGGGCGCGTGGAGGGGTAGACGGACGGCCATGCGCATGATCGACACGTTCCTCAAGCCGATGCACCCCGAGGGGTGGAAATTCGTGCCCGTCTTTGCGGCGGTGTCGCTGGTCCTGTTCTGGATCTGGGACCCGCTGGGCTGGCTGGGACTGGGGCTTACCGTCTGGTGCTACTACTTTTTCCGCGACCCGAAGCGGTCGGTGCCGGAAAACGCGGGGCTTCTGGTCAGCCCGGCGGACGGTGTCGTCAGCCTGATCGAGCGCGCGGTGCCGCCGGCCGAACTGGGCATGGGACCCGAGGCTCTGGTCCGTGTGAGCGTCTTCATGTCGGTCTTCAACTGCCATGTGAACCGCGCGCCCATCGGTGGGCGGATCGCGGCTGTCGCCTATCGGCCGGGCAAGTTCCTTAACGCTTCGCTGGACAAGGCGTCGGACGACAATGAGCGTAACGCCTTGGCGATCGAACTGCCGGACGGGCGCAAGATTGCCGTGGTCCAGATCGCGGGTCTGGTGGCGCGGCGGATCATGTGCTGGAAGCAGCCGGGCGAGATGCTGCGGACGGGCGAACGCTTTGGCCTGATCCGCTTTGGCAGCCGACTGGATGTCTACCTGCCTGAAGGCGTTCATCCGCAAGTGGCGCTGGGCCAGACCATGATCGCGGGCGAGACGGTGATCGCGCTGATCGGACAGGACGCGCCCTCCCGCGCCGCCCGGGTGGAGTGAGGGATGGCAAGGCCCCCCGAGTCGCCCGAGGCCCCGCGCGAGCTTCTGGTGTTGAAGCTGTTGCCGAACCTGGTGTCGATCCTGGCGCTGTGTTCCGGACTGACGGCGATCCGGTATGGCATCGCGGGGAATTTCACGCTGGCGGTCCTGCTGATCGGCATCGCGGCGGCGCTGGACGGGCTGGACGGACGTCTGGCGCGGATGCTGAAATCGGAAAGCGCCATCGGGGCGGAACTCGACAGCTTGTGCGATTTCGTCAACTTCGGCGTGACCCCGGCGCTGATCCTTTACATGTGGGGCCTGCGCCCGGAAACGAGCCTGGGCTGGATCGCGGTGCTGGTTTATGCCGTGTGCTGCATGCTGCGCCTGGCGCGGTTCAATGTCGGCAGCCGGGCCCCGGTGGGCGAGGCGGCCGAGAAAAGCTCGTTCATCGGTGTGCCATCGCCCGCGGGCGCGATGCTGGTCTTGTCGCCCCTGTATCTGTCCTTTGCCACCGACCGCGCGCTGCACCTGCCGCCGGTCCTGGTTGCGGCCTGGATGGTCGGGATCGGGGCGCTGATGATAAGCCGGGTCCGCACGCCTTCGCTGAAACGGATCACCATCGCGACGGAGTATGCCCGCTATGTTCTGGTGGGCGCGGTCGTCGTGGTTGCGGCCTTGCTGACCTACCCTTGGGTCACGCTGCTGCTGCTGTGCATGGCATATCTGGCGGGGGTTCTGCTTCTGGCGGTGCGAGGCTTCCGGTCGTCAAGGACCGGCTGATGGCGCGCTTGGGCGCGCTTTCGTCGGTTGAAGGTCGCCGCAAAATCTGACCTAGTGTTGCCTCATCCAAGGGGAGGATTCCATGAAACCAGTCAGATGGGGTGTGCTGGGCGCGGCGAATTTTGCGCGCGAGCATATGGCTCCGGCGATACATGCCGCCCATGGCGCGGAGCTTGCAGCACTCGCGACGTCGGACCCGGCCAAGGCGGCGGGTTTCCGGGCGTTCTGCCCGACGCTGACCGTGCATCCGAGTTATGAGGCGCTGCTGGCCGACCCAGGGATCGACGCGGTCTATATCCCGCTGCCCAATCACATGCATGTGGAATGGACGCTGAAGTGCCTTGCGGCGGGCAAGCATGTGCTGACCGAAAAGCCGATCGCGATGCGGGCGCATGAAATCGACCAGCTGATCGCGGCGCGGGACCGGTCGGGGCTTCTGGCCGCCGAGGCCTACATGATCGTCCACCACCCGCAGTGGCAGCGCGCGAAGGAATGGTTCGAGGCCGGTGAGATCGGTGATCTTGTCCATGCCGACGTCGCCTTCAGCTTCAACCTGACCGACATGGGCAACATCCGGATGAAGCCGGAAACCGGCGGCGGCAGCTTGCGCGACATCGGGGTCTATACCTTCGGCTGCATGCGGTTCGTGACCGGGGCGGAGCCTGTCGACGTCTCGGCCCGTATCCACCGCGACAACGGGGTCGACACCTTCGCGCAGGTCGCGGCGGTGATGGAGGGGCCGAAAGGACGCTTCACCTATGGCTCGATGACCTCGATGCGGATGTACAACCGGCAGGTTGCGACGTTCCAGGGGACCAAGGGCATGATCCGGCTGGACGGCGGGCCCTTCAACGCGAATGTCAACGACCTGGCTTGTGTCGAGTTGCACCAGGACGGCAACCGCGTGACGGTCGAACGCTTCCCCACCGCGAACCAGTACAAGCTGCAGGTCGAGGCGTTCGGGCGCACTGTCCGCGAGGGCGCGGCCTATCCCTGCCCGCTGGAATTCGTGCGGGGGACGCAAGCGATGATGGACCGGGTCTACGACGTGGCGATCGAGATCTGATGGGCGGCTCGTCGTCGCCTTCGGTGCTCCTCGCTAGGGGCGGCTGTCACGACGAGAAGCCGAACGGCGCACGAGGAGGGGTCCAGGGGTTTCCTTGGGCCGTTCCGACCCCTAGATGACGTGAAAGCTTTCCGGAGAGTGCCATGACCCTGAACCTGCCCCAGCCTGTGTTTGACGCCAATGCCAATGGCGGCGGGTTCGGCGATCTGCCGGATTGGGACCTGAGCGACCTTTACCCCAGCGCGGACGGCCCCGAGTTTGCTGCCGACATGGCCGAACTTGAGCGCGCCTGCGCGGCTTTCGCGGCATCCTATGAAGGGCGGCTGGGGCGGCAGGACGCGGGCGGGCTTCTCGCCTGCGTGCAGGAATACGAACGGATCGAGGTCATCGCCGGGCGGCTGATGTCCTATGCGGGCCTGCGCTATTATCAGAACACCATCGACCCCGAGCGTGCGCAGTTCATGGGCAACGCGCAGGACCGGGTGACAAATGCGACCACGCCGCTGGTGTTCTTCAGCCTGGAGTTCAACCGGCTGGACGACGACCACCTTGCGCGCCTGACGGCCGCCAATGCCGACCTTGCGCGCTACAAGCCCGTCTTCGAACGCATGCGCGCGATGCGGCCGCACCAGCTGTCGGACGAGCTGGAGAAGTTCCTCCACGACGAAAGTGTTGTCGGGGCCAGCGCCTGGAACAAGCTGTTCGACGAGACGATGGCGGGGCTGATGTTCGCGGTCGAGGGCGAGGCCGAGGAGATGAACCTTGAAGCGACCCTCAACCTGCTGACCGACCAGGGCCGCCCCCGGCGGCAGGCGGCGGCGCAGGCGTTGGCCGAAGTGTTTGGCAAGAACATCAAGCTTTTCGCCCGCATCCACAACACCCTGGCCAAGGAAAAGGAAATCCACGACCGCTGGCGCAAGATGCCCAGCCCCCAGCATGGGCGGCACCTGTCGAACCATGTGGAACCTGAAGTCGTGGAGGCCCTGCGCAACGCCGTTGTCGCGGCTTATCCGAAACTCAGCCACCGCTATTACCGGCTGAAGGCCAAGTGGATGGGGCTGGAGAAGCTGCAGGTCTGGGACCGCAACGCCCCCCTGCCGACCGAAACGCCGCGTCTGGTGGACTGGGCCGAGGCGCGCAAGACCGTGACCGATGCCTATGCGGCCTTCGATCCGCGCATGGCGGACCTTGCGACCCCATTCTTCGACAAGGGCTGGATCGACGCGGGCGTCAAACCGGGCAAGGCTCCCGGTGCCTTTGCGCACCCGACGGTGACGACGGTGCATCCTTACGTGATGCTCAACTACCTTGGCAAACCGCGTGACGTGATGACGCTGGCGCATGAGCTGGGCCACGGGGTGCATCAGGTGCTGGCGGCGAGGCAGGGGGAACTTCTGTCCTCCACCCCCCTGACGCTGGCCGAAACGGCATCGGTCTTCGGCGAGATGCTGACCTTTCGCAAGCTTCTGGATCAGGCCAAGACCCCGGCGGAAAGGAAGACGCTCCTCGCCGGCAAGGTCGAGGACATGATCAACACGGTCGTCCGGCAGATCGCCTTTTACGACTTTGAATGCAAGCTGCACGCCGCGCGTGCCGAAGGGGAACTGACGCCCGAGGACATCAATGCGCTGTGGATGTCGGTTCAGGCGCAATCCCTGGGCGACGCGTTCGAGTTCATGGACGGGTATGAGACCTTCTGGGCCTATATCCCGCACTTCGTGCACTCGCCGTTTTACGTCTACGCCTATGCCTTCGGCGACGGGCTGGTGAACGCGCTTTATGCGGCCTATGCGGGCGGCCTGCCGGACTTTCAGGAGAAGTACTTCGCCATGCTGAAGGCCGGTGGGTCGATGCACCACAAGGCGTTGCTCGCGCCCTTCGGCCTGGACGCAAGCGATCCCAAGTTCTGGGACAAGGGCCTGTCGATGATCGCGGGCTTCATCGACGAATTGGAGGCGATGGAGGCCTGAGATCCGTCAAGCGGCCTTGCGCGCAGCGCGGTTTCTTGGGAACGTCCCGTCAGGGTTGTTAGGTGTCTGGGAGCCGTGCCTTGCCGTTGTTTGTGCGTTCGCTGCCGCTGTCTTTCGTGACGCTCTGGCACTATATCTTCGTTCTGCCCATTGTCCTGATCTTCGCGCTGCCCCTGTCGGTGCTGACGCTTCTGCCGCTGGCCGGCATCCTGATCAGCGTCACGATCTTCACCTTCATCGCCATCATGGGCCATCGCTGCGCTATGGCTGCCCTTGGCAAGGGGAACGAGCCCGACGTCGTGAAGCTGGTGAAATCCAGCATGTTCTTCGGGGTCATCAACACGCTGATGGCAGTCCTGATTGCCCTTCTGTGCATCAGCGCGGTTTTTGGGCTGATGCGCCTTGGGGTGGAGGGCAACGTCGCCGTGCCTTGGGGCGACAGCGGGATCCCCTGGGTGCCGAGCCTGGCCGTGATCGCCTTGTTCGTGGTCAACGGGCTTTACAACTGCGCCATTGCCGTGCCGATGGCGGAAGCGGCCTTTAGTGCGACCGAAAATGGACGCAGCGCCGACCCGCTTTATGGGATCGGCCGGGGCATGTTCAGCCTGGCGCTGATCTGGATCCTGTGGCTGGTCGGGATCTTCTACAGCGGACTGATCGAATTCACGATCTACGAGTTCATCCGCCTTGTATCCGAATACACGGGCCTGCCCCTGAGCGACCTTCCCACTGTTCTGCCTGAGCGGAACATTCCGTGGCTTATCGGTGCCTGGCTGTTCCTGCTCTGGGGGACCTGCTGGTACTACGCCACCGCCGCCCTTGCCTGGGAGGACGAGCAGAAGTGGCGCGAGGCCGAGCGGACGAAGTCAGTCGAGGTCGCGCGTGTCAGTGCGGATGAGCTTCGCCGGTTACGCGAAGCGCGCATGCAGAAGACCGACCAGCTTTAGGCAAGGCTGGCCAGATGCCGGGCGAGGTCGTGGATGGGCACGTCCGACAGGTCCTTGGGCAGTTCGGCCGCCACATGCGCCTGAAGGCCGCCCGGCATCGCGTCGCGCAGCGCGCCCAGCATCTTTGGCCCCGCTGCCACCACGATCCGGTCGGCAGTGCCCTTGGCCCATTCCGCCTCCAGCGCGCGGATCACATGCTTTGCCAGACGCGGGCGCTCGATCTCGGCTTCGGACTTCGTGTCATGGCCAAAGCTTGTGGCCCCTGCGCCCGCCCGGTTACGGCCGCCCTTGGCGAATTCGTAATCGACATCGTCGAACGCATCGGCGCTGGCGGTCAGAAGCTCTTCCATTGCGGTGCCCCTGCCACGCACCAGCCGGAATCCGGCCGTGTCGGCGATGCAGTAAAGCGTGGCGACTGGTTTCATGGCGATGTCTCCCTGTGTCTGCCAAAACGAGATTGGGCGTCATCAGGCGGCTTCGCCATGATCTGCATCAGGTGACTGCGGAGTATTTGGGCACGCCTGGCCCGGCATGCGGCGGATTCGCGCATGAGAGGAACGCGGGGCTTGGCAAGCCGGTTCGGCGGGCCTAGCTTATCAGGGGTAGACAGGAGGTCTCCATGCCAGCACTCGTCCGCCTTTACATCCAGTCCGTGGCTTTTGGCTTTGCCATTGCCGCTGCTTTCACCGGCGGGCTTATCTGGCTGGACGTGGCGGGGATCGGGCATCTGGTCCTTGGGTCCGACATCGGCTGGATCGCGGCGGCGATGCTGGTCGTGTTCAACGGGATCGTGTTTTCGGCCGTCCAGTTCGCCTTCCGCGTGATGGGGATGGCCGACCGGGACGATGGCCCGACAGGTGGGCGCGGCGCGCGTGAGCCGGTGCTGATGCCCGTGCGCGTGGCTGTGCCGGTCAAGCAGAACAACATTCGCCGCTAAGCCCCGATTTTTTCGAAGACATCGGTCCGGAGTTTTCGAAAACTCCGCGCGCTGAGCGTTGGGTGGCGGGCCCGCAGCAACCGTGAGGACCGGGGTTTTCCCGAGAGCCAGAGGTCTCAGGTGGGCGCCAGATACCTGGACCAGGATCCAGGCAGAGCCAGCCCCCGTTCGCTTGCTTATCGGCCACTGGAAAATTGGCCCCGCACGCGAGGAGCAGAACCCGCCACCCCTGAAGATAGGGCCTGGGGCGCGGGGCTGCAAGGGCGGGGCTGTGCGACATCAAGCCCAAGAATTTTCTAGATAATTCTTGGGCTTGATGTGTGGTTTTCAGCAAGGCTGGACAGATGTTCACCTTTGGTTCATATTTTCGGCCATGGACATGCCCGCCCCGATCACCGAGGTCCTTCCCGCCCTGCCAGGCCAGCGCCTGCAACGGGGCGTTTGCCGGGGTCTTAGGGCGCTCGATTTCGTCTGCATCGAAGAGCTGATCCCGGTCGCAGGCCTGCGCGTCGATGTGATGGCGCTGGGGCCGAAGGGCGAGGTCTGGGTGGTGGAATGCAAATCGGGCCGGGCCGATTTTCGCGCCGACCGCAAGTGGCAGGGCTATCTTGACTGGTGCGACCGGTTCTTCTGGGCGGTGGATTCGGATTTCCCGGTCGAGCTTTTGCCACCCGACTCCGGGCTAATCTATGCCGATGCCTATGATGCCGAGGTGGTGCGGATGGCCCCGGAAACGCCCTTGTCGGGCGCGCGGCGGAAGGTGGTCTTGCGGACCTTCGCCCGTGCGGCGGCCGGGCGGTTGCAGCTGATGCGGGATCCCGGCGCGGGCGTGTAAGTCCTTACTGCGCGGCCGTAGCCGTCCCCGTGGCCTCGTCATCCTTCACCGGTACGAGCCTTGGCGCGTCCTTGGCCCCGGCGGTGCCTCGACCTGACAGGGAGGGGTTTTCCATGAAGAACTGGTGGCAGTTGAACAGCTGCCCATCCTGCGGGTTCAGGTCGCGCACGTAGGTGCCGTCGGTCGCCAGCACCCAGCTTTGCGATTCGTCCCTTAGGTTGGCGGCCATGATCTGCGACAGGATCTGGTTCTTGACCGTGGGGTTAAGCGCCTCGACCAGGGTTTCGACCCGCCGGGTCAGGTTGCGACCCATCCAGTCGGCCGAAGAGAAGAACACCCGCGCCTTCTTGGTCGGCAGGCCGGAGCCGTTGCCGAATGAGACGATGCGGGAGTGTTCGAGGAACCGCCCGACGATGGACTTGACGCGGATGTTTTCCGACAGGCCCTTCACGCCGGGCCGAAGCCCGCAGATGCCGCGGATGATCAGGCTGATCTTCACCCCGGCCTGAGAGGCCGCATAAAGCGCGTCGATCACGTCGGGTTCGATGAGAGAGTTCATCTTGGCCCAGATTTCCGCAGGACGGCCCGCACGGGCATGGTCGGCCTCGGCGGCAATCAGCTCCAAGAGGCGCGGCTTCAGCGTGATGGGCGAGATCGCCAGGTTCTCCAATCCCTCGGGCTGCACGTAGCCCGACAGGTAATTGAAGACCTTGGTCGCATCGCGGCCCAATGCGGCGTCGCAGGTGAAGAACGACAGGTCGGTGTAGATCCGCGCGGTGATCGGGTGGTAGTTGCCGGTGCCGTAATGGGTGTAGGTGACCAGATGGTCGCCCTCACGCCGGACGACCGTGCTGATCTTGGCGTGGGTCTTGTAGTTGACGAAGCCGTAGACGACATGCGCGCCGGCGCGTTCCAGGCGGCGGGACTGCCGGATGTTCGCGGCCTCGTCAAAGCGGGCCTTCAGTTCCACCAGTGCGGTGACCGACTTGCCGGATTCGGCCGCCTCGCACAGTGCGCTGACGATCGGGCTGTCCCAGGAGGTGCGGTAGAGCGTCTGCTTGATCGCAAGGACGTTCGGATCGCGCGCCGCCTGCTCCAGGAAGCGGATGACCATGTCGAAGGTCTCGTACGGGTGATGCAGCAGCATGTCCTTCTGCCGGATCGCTGCGAACATGTCGCCGTCGTGGTCCTGCACCCGTTCCGGCACCCGCGGCGAGAAGGGCGGCCACATCAGGTCCTTGCGGCTGGACAGGATCAGTTCCTTCAGGTCCGCGACACCAAGCAGGCCCTTCACTTCCACCACCTCGTCCTCGGTGACGGCAAGTTCCTCCATGATGAGGTCGCGCAGGTCTTCGGGCGCGCCTGCGGACATCTTCAGGCGGATCACCTCGCCCCGGCGGCGGCGTTTGAGCGCGGTTTCAAACTCGCGGACCAGGTCTTCGGCCTCGTCTTCAACCTCAAGGTCGCTGTCGCGCAGAACGCGGAACGTGCAGTGGCCGCGGTCGGTATAGCCGGGGAAGAGCATGCCCAGGTGAAGAAGGAGCAGCTCTTCCAGCGGCAGGAAGCGATGCTCGCCCTCTTTCCCCGGCAGAGGGACAAAGCGGGCGATCTGCTGCGGGATCGGCAGAAGGGCCTTCAGCTGGCGGTGATCCCTCTCACGCTCCAGTTCAAGCGCAAGGGAGAAGCCGGTGTTCGGGATGAACGGAAACGGGTGCGCCGGGTCGATGGCGAGGGGCGAGAGAACCGGAAAGACGTTCTGCAGGAAGTGGCTTTCCAGGTGCTTCAAGTCGCGGGCGGTCAAACGGGACCGGGGGACGATGCTGATGCCCTCGACCTCCATCTCCTTCCTCAGGCGGTTGAAGGTGGTCTGCTGGGTCTGCATCAACCGCCGGGCATCGGCGTTGATGAGGTGCAGCTGTTCGGTCGGGCTGCGGCCATCCTCGGACAGGGTGGCGTTGGAGGTGCGCACCAGGGCGCGGAGGCCCGCGACGCGGACGGTGTAGAATTCGTCCAGGTTGGTGGCCGAGATTGACAGGAAGCGCAGCCGTTCCAGAAGCGGCACGGCAGGGTTCGCGGCCTCTTCCAGCACACGCCAGTTGAAGGCGAGCCAGCTGAGTTCGCGGTTGAAGAAACGTCCCGGGCCTGCCGTCTCTGCGAAGGGCAGTTCGACGGGGGCGGGGAAGGGCGAGCGGAGGAAATCGGCTTGGGTCATATCTGGCTTATGCCGTTCGGTTCGTGACAACTTCGTGACAGCTTTTCACCCGCCGACAAAGCTGTCCAGAGCAGCATGAAGCACGGCCCAACGCGCGGGGACCACGCGGGGCCGAACCCTAAGGCTGGCGAAGACGCGCCTAGGCCAGTTGTGCCGCCAGGGCGTGGGGCACAGGCTGCATGCGCAGGTGGCTGAACGGACGGACGAGCTTGACCGGCGTCCCGTTGATTGCGGTCAGCTGACCGGACCAGGCCATCGTGTAAAGTGCCTTCAGATCAGTCTTGTCCCGCGCGGTCATCTTGCTGTTGTGGCCGTAATTCATGATCGACTGCTTGTTGTGCCTGCCGAAGATCACAGAGGGAAAGTCCCCTTCCGACAGCTTGGCGAAGAAATGCCGCAAGCCGAAGATATGGCCGATCTCATGCGCAAGCGTCTCGACGACCTCGGTCTCTGGTTGGTCAAGCAAGGTCCGGTAGATCGTGAGATCGTGCTGGCCGGCGTCAGGAAAGAAGGCGCTGGCCAGGACGCAGCCATTCGGGTTGCAGCGCGGGTTCGCTTCGAAGATCACTTCGAAATCCCAGGCGTCGGACACTTCGCTGAAGCGGACCGGATGCCAGGTCCCCCAAAGCGCCAGAGCTGCCCGGATGCGATCCCGAAAGTAGTCTTTGGCGGCGTGCGGGTCGGCAAAGACCGTCATCGAGGTTTCGTTGAACCGCCAGCGCAACGTGGTGCCCTTGTCCCAAAGCGGGATGAAGCCTTCGGTGGCATCGAGGACCAGATCTTCCGGATTCCGGTTTTCCGGCGTCGCATAGCCACGCTTGTCCGTCCTGCACACGGCCCCGCCGTGATAGATGTGAATGTAGGGTTCCTGCGCCTTGGCAGCCTCATCGCCGGTCAGAAGCTTGGGTGCCTTGGGGGCCTTGGGTGCCGCCTTGTCCGAATTGGTCCGGGCGGTCATCGGGTCCAGAAGTTCGGGAACCTTTTCGGCAGATGCAGCTGACTTTGATTTCTTGGTGGCCATTGAACTCTCCCAAAATGGACATGCGTTGAAAAACGTCGGGGACCCGAATGATGGTCGCCGCGAGACAAGGTAACTCAGATGATGGCTTTTGTTAAGCGTCTGGAAACAAAGCCGGGGCGTCCGGACCAGAAGTGGCCCCCCGAAAGCCGGGCGGGTCGGGATCGTGCGGCTAGTCGAGCCCGAGGATCTCGCCCGCCAAGGCCCGGGTGATCGGGCGACCGGCGGCCA
>JBGSVS010000402.1:0-4513 GCA_041752895.1 Tabrizicola sp. | reverse complement strand
CGGCCGTGTCGGTGGCGGCGGCGATCTGGCTGGAGCGTCCCTACCGCGCCTGGACCAAGGGTCGCTAGCTTTCGGGAACCAGGGCGCAGCGCGGCCCGGTCAAAAGCGCCTGCAGCCGGTCCAGCCGGGCAATGTCGGTATCCGAGATCACGAACATCGCCTCAGAGATCGGCGCGTTCAGGTAGGGCTCGACCGCAAGCTCGTTGCAGATCAGCAGCTTTCCCGTCTCGCCGACATGGGCCGAGGTCAGGTCCGACATCAGCCGGCTAAAGCTGCTGGACAGCCGGATGATCAGCGCCGAGCCTCGCTCACCCTCGTCGATACGGCGGACTGACCGGATGTCTTCCGGCGCGGCGTTCAGCGCGTCCGGACCGAAGACCAGGGAAATGCGCGGAACCTCGGCCGCTGCTGCACTCACGCTCAGGACCAGCAGAAGGCCGGTAGCGGCTCTGTGGCGGCGCATCATGCTCTACCCACTCTCTCAGGTTAACGATAGCCCGCCGCAAGGGCGCGGCAAGTCAGGTGATCAAGGGGGCGGCCTTTGCCGAAAGCGCACGCAGCGCGGCCTCGGGCGGCAAGGACAGGATCAGCCCGCGCTGCCCGGCATTGATCCAGACGCGCGGGGCGACGCAGGCGGTGGCCTCAAGCGCGGTCGGGACGGCGCGCTTCTGCCCGAAGGGAGAGATGCCGCCGACGTGGTAGCCGGTCAGCTTTTCGGCCTTGGGCACCGGCATCATCGCGGCAGACTTGCCCCCGAAAGCAGCGGCGACGCGCTTCATCGACAGCTGCCGGTCCGAGGGGATGACGCAGCAGGCGGGCTTGCCGTCGACCTCGACCATCAGGGTTTTCAGCATCACGCCGGGGTCGATCCCCAAGGCGTCAGCAGCCTGGAGGCCTGTCGCCTCGGCCTTTGGATCGTAGGCGTAGGGGTGAAGCGTGACCTCGATCCCAAGGGCAGCAAGGGCGCGGAGGGCGGGGGTGGAGGACATGGGATGCGCAGGCCGTTTCCGGCCCGCCCTTCGTCATTTCAATGCGTCGACCGTGTCGATCACCTGACCGACCAGACCATAGTCCAGCGCCTCCGTCGTGGTCAGCCAGAAGTCCCGGCGGGTGTCGTGGGCGATACGCTCGGGCGTCTGGCCGGTGGCCTTTGCGAACAGCTTGTGGAAACGGTCCTGCATGATCTCGATCTGGCGGGCCTGGATCGCCATGTCCGACACCTTGCCGCCGATCCCGCCCGAGGGTTGGTGCAGAAGAAAGCGGGTGTTCGGCAGGCAATAGCGGTCCTCCACCGGCGCGCCGACAAAGATCAAGGCCCCGGCGCTGGAAACCCAGCCCGAACCGATGGTGCGGACGCGGGGGCGGATGAAGCCGATCACGTCATGCACCATGTCGCCGGATTCGACGTGACCGCCGGGCGAAGAGATGTAGAGGTTGATCGGATCGTCGCTCTCCTCGGCCAAGGCGAGGAGATGGGTCACGGCGCGGGCAGCGACCTTGTCGTCGATCTCACCCGTGATGATGACGCTGCGGGTCTTGAAGAACAGTTGCTCAAGATGCCCGCGCGGGGCGTCGTCTTTCTGCGAACGGGTATCGTCAAGAAGCGTGGTCAGCATGGCAAACTCCCTGTCTGTTCCCGGCCAGCGTGGCCGAGCAGGCGGGGGGTTGCAAGGGGTCTCGGTCACGCGGCGCGTCAAGGGCCGATGATCACCGGCGCGACCGTCGCCACCAATGCGGTCGCGTTGCCTCGCGCTGTTTCGGCGGTCTCGGCAAGGCTGCGGATCGTCAAGAGATCCCCGTCGCGCAGGATGACGACCGTGGCTCCGCGTTGCGATCCAAGCTGCCACTCCGAAATCCAGCCGACCGCAGGTGCGACCTCCAGCGCCGAGACTTTGCAGTCAGGCTGCTTCTGCTGGCAAAGCTGTTCCAGCCTTGCGATTGTCGTCTGACCGCTGCGAACCCGGTCTTCGGTGCCGTCATCCTGCCGGCCAAGCAAGACATCAATCACCGGATTCGCCGGGCAGCCAAAGCAGGCAAGGGTTAGTCTCTGCGGCTCTTTCCGGTCGATCCAGTCTCCCTCGCTAAGGGCAGAGGTATCCACGGCGATCCGGGTCAGGTCGCGGATGGCGAAACCTTCGGCGGATGCAGGTAGGTGCCCGACGACCGCAAGGCCGACGGACAAAAGGACAAGCGCGCTGGTGGATTTCCGTGCCATGCTGCCCTCGCGCCTAGTAGACCACGACAGCGCGGATCGACTTGCCGGCGTGCATCAGGTCGAAGCCTTCGTTGATCTTCTCCAACGGCAGGATGTGGGTGATCATGCTGTCGATCTCGATCTTGCCGTCCATGTACCAGTCGACGATCTTTGGCACATCCGTCCTGCCCCGCGCGCCGCCGAAGGCCGTGCCTTTCCAGACCCGGCCGGTGACCAGCTGGAAGGGGCGCGTCTCGATGGTGGCCCCGGCGGGAGCGACGCCGATCACGATGGACTGCCCCCAGCCCCGGTGGGTGCATTCCAGCGCCGCGCGCATCACCTTGACGTTGCCGGTGCAGTCGAACGAATAGTCCACGCCGCCGATCTTGTCGAAAGGCGTCCTGGTCATGCCGACGATGTGGGACACCACGTCGCCCTCGATCTTGGTCGGATTGACGAAATGGGTCATCCCGAACTTGCGGCCCCAGTCTTCCTTGTCGTCATTGATGTCGACACCGATGATCTTGTCGGCCCCGGCCAGCTTCAGCCCCTGGATCACGTTCAACCCGATGCCACCCAAGCCGAAGACTGCTGCCGTCGCACCCTGCTCCACCTTCGCGGTGTTCAGCACGGCCCCGACGCCAGTGGTAACCCCGCAACCGATGTAGCAAATCTTGTCGAAGGGCGCGTCGTCGCGAACCTTGGCGACGGCAATCTCAGGCAGGACCGTGTGGTTCGCGAAGGTCGAGCAGCCCATGTAGTGGTAGATCGGCGTGCCATCCAGCATGGAAAACCGCGTGGTTCCGTCCGGCATCAGCCCCTTGCCTTGCGTGTCGCGGATCGCGGTGCAGAGGTTGGTCTTGCGGGAAAGGCAGCTTGGGCATTCCCGGCATTCCGGGGTGTAAAGCGGGATCACGTGGTCGCCGGGCTTCAGCGACTTGACGCCTGGCCCGCACTTCACGACCACGCCCGCGCCCTCATGCCCTAGGATCGAGGGGAAGATGCCTTCGGGGTCCGCACCCGACAGGGTGAATTCGTCGGTGTGGCAGATGCCGGTGGCCTTGATCTCGATCAGGACCTCGCCTTCCTTGGGGTCGTCGAGGTTCACTTCCATGATCTGCAACGGTTTTCCGGCGGCGACGGCAACGGCGGCACGGGTGCGCATTCGGTAGTCCCTCCCTTATGATTTGGCCCAAGGTGTGCCAGACTGGCGCGGAAAGCAATTCGGGAAACGACCCATGAAAGACGCTTCTGCCCTTCTTCTTGTCGCTGCACTGGCCCTGTCCGCCTGCGTCGCGCCCGCACCTCCAGCCGACCCCGGCCCGGACGCCTGCAAGGCAAGCGAGCTGCAGTATCTGGTCGGAAAGCCGGGTGTCGTTTTGGATGGCATGCGCTTTTCCCAGGACGTGCGGGTGATCCAGCCCGGCATGGCGGTGACGATGGACTACAACCCCAACCGGCTGAACATCTGGCTGGACCGCCGCGACGTGATCGAACGGGTCACCTGCGGCTAAAGCAAAAGGCCCCGGCGATGAACCGGGGCCTTCGGTTGTGTCGCAGACTTATGCCCTCACGGCATCGCGCGATAGACCTTGTGGCATTCGACGCAGGCGCCGCCAACGGCACCCATACCCGCGCCGATGGTTTCGGCCGAAGCGACGTCCATCGCTGCCGCCGCATCGCCAAGCCCCTTGGCCTTCACAAGGAAATCGTCCCAGTTGGCCCAGATTTCGGCCTTGGCTTCCGAAGCCGGATCCTCACCACCCTGTTCGGCGAAGACGGTCTCGATCTTGGCAGACGTTTCGATCAAAGCGGCCTTGGCGGCTTCAGCCTTGGCGAGGTCGTAGGGCTCTTCGCCCTTGGCCATCTTGCCAAGGATACCCGCGTTCATCCCCTGCATCTTCATGAGGTCCGAGCGCGCGATGGCGTTCGGATCTGTGCGGTCGCCTTCTGCGAAAGCGGCCCCTGCGGTCAGGATTGCTCCAACCACTATGGCTTTGACAAACTTCATTTACTGGCTCCCTCGTTGGCTAGCGTCGTCACTATAGACGCGACATTGCGTCGCGGAACCCAGAGACCTGTGCTCTCACGCACTTGTCATCTGCGGTGGCGCCGGTTCGCTCACGCAGTTGTCATCAATGGCCATGCGGGACTCGACAGGATCGCGGTCGGGTGGCATGACGGGAACATATAGTGAACATATGAGTCGCCTATGGCGGGCCGCCGCATCCTGTCCCTGTGGTTTCCCCGGCTTGCGGCCGAACGGGTCGCGCGGCGGCGGGGCGACGCTGTGCCGACGCCTCTGGCCGTAGTGGGCGA
>JBGSVS010000401.1:0-2566 GCA_041752895.1 Tabrizicola sp. | reverse complement strand
CTGATCGCCGCCGCTGTCGTGGCGCTGCTTCTGGTGGCCCTTGCGCTGTGGCGTGGCCTGTCGGGCTGGTGGCTGCGGGCGCTTGCGCTTGCTGCCGTCCTTGCCGCGCTGGCGAACCCGGCCCTGCAGGAAGAAGAACGCCAGAACCTGACCGACATCGTCATCGCTGTAGTCGACGACAGCGCAAGCCAGGGCCTTGCCGACCGCCGCGCGCAGACTGAGGCCGCTTTGGTCGCCGTTCAGGCCGAGATCGCCGCGATGCCCAACACCGAGCTGCGCATCCACCGCGTCGGTGACGGGGAAGAGGACGCAGGCTCCCTCGTGATGACCGCGCTGGCCGAGGCGCTGGCCGAAGAACCCCGCGCCCGGGTGGCCGGTGCGATCCTGATCACCGACGGGCGGGTCCATGACCCGGGCGTGGTCCCGAACCTGACCGCGCCGCTGCATGTCCTTCTGACCGGGCGCACAGCGGACTGGGACCGCCGCATCGTGATCCGCAACGCCCCGGCCTTCGCCATCATCGGTGAGGAATTCAAGCTTGAGCTTGCCATCGAGGATATCGGTGCTGCGCCCGCCGGATCGGGCCAGGTCGATCTGACCATTGCGATCGATACCGAGGAACCGGTGACCTACACCGTGCCCCTGAACGAGGATCTGGAGCTGCCCGTCACCCTGCCGCATGGCGGGGCAAACGTGATCCAGTTCTCGGTCGCCCCGGTGGAGGGTGAGATCACCGACCGCAACAATGCCTCCGCCGTGCAGATCAACGGCGTGCGCGACCGGCTGCGCGTCCTCCTTGTCTCGGGTGAGCCGCACGCGGGTGAACGCGTCTGGCGGAACCTGTTGAAGTCCGACGCCTCGGTCGACCTTGTCCACTTCACCATCCTGCGCCCGCCGGAAAAGCAGGACGGCGTGCCGGTGGATGAACTGTCCCTGATCGCCTTCCCAACGCGCGAGCTGTTCGTGGAGAAGATCGAAGAGTTCGACCTGATCATCTTCGACCGCTACCGGATGCGGGGCATCCTGCCGATGTCCTATATCGAGAACATCGTCACTTACGTCCGGGGCGGCGGCACCGTCCTTGTCGCCGCAGGTCCGGAATTTGGCGCGGTTGACAGCCTCTATCGCTCACCCCTGGCCGACATCCTGCCTGTGGCCCCCACGGCGCAGGTGATCGAGGGCGGGTTCAAGCCCCAGCTCACCGACCTTGGCCGCCGCCATCCGGTGACCGAGGGGCTGGAGGCCGAAGCGCCCGAAGGCGGCTGGGGCCGCTGGTTCCGCCAGATCGAGGTGGAGCAGCTGGATGGCCAAGTGCTGATGTCGGGCGCGAATGACCTGCCGCTTCTGGTCTTGAACCGGGTGGACCAGGGCCGGGTCGCGGTGCTTGCGTCGGACCATGCCTGGCTGTGGGGCCGGGGGTATGAGGGCGGCGGGCCGCAGCTGGAGCTTCTGCGCCGCCTGGCACACTGGATGCTGAAAGAGCCCGAGCTTGAGGAAGAGACGCTGACCGCCGAGGTCAGCCGCGAGACGCTGACCATCACCCGCCGCACTCTGGCCGAGGAAGACCCCGGCCCAGTGACAGTGACGGGTCCGGACGGGACGGTGGTCGAACTGCCAATGCCCCTTGCAGCACCAGGTCGGTATGAAACCGTCTGGCAGGCCCCAGCGCTGGGGCTTTACCGGCTGGAGCAGGGCGACCTGACCCGCGTCATTGCCGTCGGTCCCGCCACCCCGCGCGAGTTTGCCGAGACCATCGCCTCGGGCGAAGCGCTGGCCCCTCTGACCGAGGCGACGCGCGGTGGCGTCACCCGGCTGGAACCTGGCAGCCCGGACATCCGCTCTGTTGCCGATGGCCGCGTCGCGGTCGGGCGCGGCTGGATCGGCATCACCCCGCGTGAGGCGTATCTGACCACCGAGATCAACGTGGTCCCGTTCCTGCCCGCCTGGGCCTGGCTGCTGATAGCGGCGGGACTTGGCGTCGTCGCCTGGCTGGTAGAGGGCCGCAAGGGCGCGAAAGCCGCCTGACGGGAAACGAATTTTCGCAGAAAATTCGTGGATGAGTTTTCTGCGAAAACTCATGCTGTTCCTCAGCTGTGGTCATTCCTTGCGCATCGTGCGGTCGAGGGGCCACCCTTAGGGCAGCGTCAGCACGAATGTCTCCTCCGCCCAGCCATCGACAAGGCAGCGGGGCCGGATGCGGACCTCGGTCAGACCTGCGGGCACCGCGACGCCCGACAGGCTGCGGGTGAAGGGCTGTTCGTCGACATGCGGATGGGCAAGCTCCCGCAGGCCAAGGATGGTGCCGTCGGGCGCTTCGATCCGCCAGGCGTCGGCATAGTGATCCCAGCCGGTGTCGGGATGGGTCAGCGTGACGTCGAACCGCCAGCCGTCGCCGTCACGCGCGGCAACTGCCCCGGTCACCAGCGGTTCGTCCGCAAGGGCCGGGCCGGCAGCAAGGATCGCGAGAAGGGCAAAGCGCATGTGACAAGGCTGGCATGTACCGCACCCCGCCGCCAAGTCACTTTGCCGTGTCAGCAGGCGTTTGAACGGTGGGCGGCACCTGCAG
>JBGSVS010000400.1:0-4841 GCA_041752895.1 Tabrizicola sp. | reverse complement strand
GACAGGCGGTAGTCGGCGGAGACGACGGTCAGGCCTGTGGCCCCCCGGATGTCGGCGCAGACCCCGTCGTGGGAGTGGAGGCCGCCGACCACATAGCCGCCACCGTGGAGGTAGAGGACGGTGGGTTGCTTGCCGGGGTAGATGCGGCAGGGGACGCCGGCTAGGGGCGCGTCGTGGGAGGTCACTCCGGCCGGGTAGGGGGTGTCGAAGGCGGCGCACATCCGGTCGTAGATCGCCCGCTGGTCAGCTATGGAGAGGGTCGCGGTGTTCTCGGGGTAGGAGGCGTTGGTCTTCGCGATGAAGGCCCAGGTGGGGGCATCGATGAGGGTCTGGTAGTCGGGCATGGGGGGCCTCCGTTCGACGGGGAGTGTAGGGGCCGCAAGGGGGGCTTGTCCACGCAGGACGGTGGTGGGGGAGGCCGGGAAATCAAGGGGTTGGGTGTGGGCGTTAGTGTGGTGTTAAGGATTGGGGTGGAGCGGATTGTAAGCACGCGACCCGAGGGCGATTGATCGCCCCGGTCCACGGGCCATGCAGGTGGCTGGCTGACGCCTGCCGCCCCACCGTCGAGCAAGCGCGTCGGTAGGTGTCAGTCGTTGTCGACTGTGCAGGGTGCGATGGGACGGCGCACCCTGACGTGCTCAGGTCTTGGGCTTGCCGTCCGGGCCGCCGCTGCGGATGACTTCGATCTTGACCTTGGTCACAAAGGCGGCAATGGCGCCGATCACGGCCAGAAGCGGGGCCGCCAGGACAACGGCGCCGCCCGCTATCGCCCCGATGGTGAGGGGCAGTTCTACGATCAGATCGCCGTCCGGTTCCGTGATGCGGATCCGCTTTACCTGACCTTCTGCAGCGAGCCGCTTTACCTCCGCCACCAGCTTGTCACCGGCAACCTCGATCTCTTCGGTCCAGGTGCGCTTCTTCGTCGGTTCCGTCGCGGTTTCGGGTTCCTTCAGAATGGTTTCCTTGTCGGCCATGTTACGTCCTCCGAGGGGGTTGGAAGCGCGCAGTATCGCCGAGAATTGCCAAAGTGTCGTTGATGTGGATCAGCTTGCCACTTCTCCGTCAGATGTGTTCCATCTGGACCAGGTGGGGGCGTCGGTCTCCTGGTCTTTTGGCTTTGTCAAGAATCGCATGGGGTTACGCTTGGCGATACTCGACCGGTGGAGCGGTTTGGCGCTCCTCATGGCTCCCTCGGAGCCGCCAATGATCGTACGGCAAGAGGCGTTGCTCTGCGCAATGGCATAGGAAGTAATCGCGCGTTGGCTCCGCACCCCTTGGCCCGGAATCAAGGGCGTAAGCCCGCCGGGCCGCGCCCTCCCTCCCCCCGGGAGGGCGCTTTGTGGCGGCGGTCACCCGAACTGCGGTGGGAGGGGTTGAACCATAAAGCGCTTCCATCGACCGTTGCGGCGCCCGCCCGAGGGAGGGCGCGGCCCTCATGTTCCTCTGGGTGATGGGTTAACCTGTGAGTCGTGAGCAGAACGCCCTGCTCCGCTGCGGTTCGCTAGCCAATGTGATGCAGATTTCGCGCTATCATTTCCCGCAACTGGACTAGGGTCTTGCTCATATAGCTGGTACGCGCGATTGCCAGGCCTTCGGGCGACGCAAAGTAGGCTGCCGCATCGCGGAACACGGCCAGGTACTCCGGGCCAGGTTCCTTGCGCACATGGGCAACGACGTGGCGCATGATGCCTTTGCAGAAGAACGAAAACCTTCCGTTCTTGTGGACGGCCAGACGCAAAAAATCGGTTGCGAGAGCTTCGTCGATCGCAAGCGGCTGTTCAGCGATCTCGATGATCTTGCCATCCCAGCCGGAATAGCCGTCAGGATATGCTCTGCCGGAGTAGGCTGGGTAAACTGTTGGATCGAACCAGAAATGCGGCGCTTCCTTTGGAAATGGAGGCAGGCATTCTGGGTCTTCAAAGGCATTGGGATGACTTTTCGTCAAATGTCTTGAAAAGCAACGAATGCGCAGCGCTGAAACAAGAAAACGGGTGCGGTCATCGGGTGAAAGTGCCTCTTGCCAGGCAAGAGCTTTTGTCCGAGCCGCCCGTTTTTCTTCCATTGGAATGGGTCTGTTTAACCCAATCAGTTCTTCAAACCGGAGGAAATGATCTTCTCCGACCAGTTCGGATAGTGCGGTGCTGACAACTGTGAATATGTTAACTGCACTGTTTGGGCTGAATACCCCGCCAGGCAAGTTAGGAATATTTTCAAAGTCGCTCCAGACCTCGGACGGGAAGCGATTGTGGAACGGCAGCCATGCCGGCTTTGTGGGGCTCAACCTCGGCTGGTCTTTCTTGAACCACCAGACCATATCGCTGTTACCGCGCGAAACGCTTGTATTTAACCCGCTTCGGTTCAAGCGCATCCGGGCCAAGCCTCCGGACCTTGTCTTCCTCATACGCCTGGAAGTTGCCCTCGAACCATTCCACATGCGCGTCACCCTCGAAGGCGAGGATGTGGGTGCAAAGCCGGTCGAGGAAGAAGCGGTCGTGGCTGATGATGATCGCGCAGCCGGCGAAGTCTTCGATGGCGGCTTCCAGGGCCTGCAGGGTTTCCACATCAAGGTCGTTGGTCGGTTCGTCCAGCAGCAACACGTTGCCGCCGGATTTCAGCAGCTTGGCCATGTGGACGCGGTTCCGCTCACCACCCGACAGGAGGCCGACCTTCTTCTGCTGGTCGGTGCCCTTGAAGTTGAACGCCCCGGTGTAGACGCGGGAGTTCATCTGCATGTCGCCCAGGTGGATGACCTCGGCCCCGCCGGAGATTTCTTCCCAGACGTTCTTGTTCGGGTCCAAAGCGTCGCGGGACTGGTCGACGAAGGCGAGTTTCACCGTGCCGCCGAGGGTGATCGTGCCCTCATCGGGTTTCTCGTCGCCGATGATCATGCGGAAGAGGGTGGATTTGCCCGCGCCGTTCGGGCCGATGACGCCGACGATGGCCCCGGGGGGGACGGTGAAGGACAAGTCCTCGATCAGAAGCTTGTCGCCCATGTGTTTCTTCAGGCCGACAACCTCGATCACCTTGTTGCCGAGGCGTTCGCCGTTCGGGATGATGATCTGCGCGGTGGAGACGCGTTCGCTGACGGTCTGGCCGGCCATCTCGTTATAGCGGTTGAGGCGGGCCTTGCCCTTGGCCTGACGGGCCTTGGCGCCGGAGCGGATCCACTCCAGTTCCTTTTCCAGCGCCTTCTGCTTGGTCTTGTCCTCACGCGCTTCCTGCACCATCCGCTTGGCCTTCTGGTCCAGCCAGGCGGAGTAGTTGCCTTCGTAGGGAATGCCGCGGCCGCGGTCGAGTTCAAGGATCCAGCCGGTGATGTCGTCCAGGAAATAGCGGTCGTGGGTGACGATCAGGATCGTGCCCTTGTAGTTGATCAGGTGCTTTTGCAGCCAGGCGATGGATTCGGCGTCAAGGTGGTTGGTCGGTTCGTCGAGAAGCAGCATGTCGGGCTTCTCAAGCAGGAGCTTGCACAGCGCGATGCGGCGGCGTTCCCCGCCCGAAAGGGTGGTCACGTCGGCATCGTCAGGCGGGCAGCGGAGCGCGTCCATCGCGACGCCGACGGTCGCCTCAAGCTCCCACAGGTTGCCGGCGTCGATCTGGTCCTGCAGGGCGGCCATTTCGTCGGCGGTCTCGTCCGAGTAGTTCATGGCGAGTTCGTTGTAGCGTTCCAGGATTTTGGTCTGCTCGGCCACGCCCAGCATGACGTTTTCCTTCGCGGTGAGCGCGGGGTCGAGGTGGGGTTCCTGCGCGAGGTAGCCGACTTTCGCCCCTTTCGCCGCCCAGGCCTCGCCTTTGAAGTCCTTGTCCATCCCGGCCATGATCTTCAGCAGGGTCGACTTGCCCGCGCCGTTGACGCCGACAACGCCGATCTTCACGCCGGGCAGGAAGTTCAGGTGGATGTTCTCAAAGCAGGTCTTGCCGCCGGGGTAGGTCTTGGAGACGTTCTCCATGTGGTAGACGTATTGATAGCTGGCCATGACGCGCTCCGGTTCGGGGGTTGGCGCGTATGTAGCGTCGAAGGGCGGGCGCTGCAACGGTTGGCAGAGCGTTGTGGGGCCGGGAAGGTCCGGCCCCCGCATTAGTCGATCAGTGATCTAGCCGATCAGGCGGAGAGGCACTTGAAGAACACCTGGCGCGCGGTGCGCGGGCCGGTGCTGGTGTCGATCGAGGTGGTGCCGAGGTCCTTAGAGATGCCGACCTGGCCGGTGAACCCGGGCGTGGGCGTGCGCGCGCAGGCACCCTGGACCCGGCGGACAACCTCGCCCTGGGTGACTTCGCTTTCGAACCAGATGATCTCGATAGAGCCGAGACCGCCACCGCTTTCCAGCGGGAAGGCGAGGAACAGGCCCTGACGGTCAAGCGGATCGGGGAAGATCTGGGCGATCAGGTTGCCGCGACGGTCGGCGGCACCTTCTTCGCTGACGCAGGCGGACAAGGACAGGCTGGCGGCAAGGGCGGTGGCGATGAGGGGGCGGAACGGGGGCACGGGTGGCTCTCCTTCGAGTTGAGGTGCGGGAACGGATCGGTAGCGGAAGCCGCAAGGTGGCACAAGCGATCATCCGGCGATGTCTGGCGTTGCAGCCGGGGTTCGGGAACGAGGGACCGCGCTGCAAGGCATTGTCACGCCGCGCTGCTTCGGGTCAATTGGCGCGAAGGGACGGAGAGGACATGCGGCAGGGGTTTCCGGTGGCGACCAGGGGGATGGTCGTGGGGCTGCTCGGCGGGTCGTTCGATCCGGCGCATGAGGGGCATGCCCACATCACGCGCGAGGCGTTGAAGCGGATGGGGCTGGATCAGGTCTGGTGGCTTGTCTCGCCCGGCAACCCGTTGAAGGCCCGACA
>JBGSVS010000399.1:0-1579 GCA_041752895.1 Tabrizicola sp. | reverse complement strand
GCCGCGCGGATCGCGCAGCCCGTATTTCTGGTGATAGGTGATGTCGGCATGGCCGGGGCGAAAGCTGTCGGCGATCTTAGAATAATCCTTGGAACGCTGGTCGGTATTCTCGATCATCAACTGAATGGGCGTGCCGGTCGTGCGTCCCTCATAGGTGCCAGAAAGGATGCGCACGGCGTCGGCTTCCTGTCGCTGGGTGGTCATTTTCGACTGGCCGGGGCGGCGACGGTCAAGGAACGACTGGATAAACGCCGCATCCACCGCAATACCGGGCGGGCATCCGTCGACCGTAGCCCCAAGGGCGGGGCCATGGCTTTCGCCCCATGTTGTCACGCGGAACAGGTGGCCGAAGGTGTTCAGGCTCATGGCAATCTCCGATTTCACGACAGCCATAGGCGAAAGCCCCGCGCGGATAAACCCGATTTTGCGGTTGCGGCGGTTTGGACGCGCGCTATGCTTGCAGATACCTCGGGGTGCCTTCAGTGGCTGAGATGCGCAAGCGAACCCGTCGAACCTGAACCGGTTAAGACCGGCGGAGGGAAGGTTGGCGGATGGTCCGCCCCCATTCTCCGCCCGTCGCAAATATGGAGCGTGAGATGAAATCACCTATGTTTGCTGCGGGTCTTCTTGCCTTTGCCACGATGGCGCAGGCGGAAACCCCAGTTCTGATTGTGCAGACCTACGACAGTTTCGTATCCGAATGGGGCCCCGGCCCTGCCATCGAGAAGGCATTCGAGGCAGCCTGCGCCTGCGATTTGCGCTTTTCGGGTTCCGGCGACGGTGCCGCCCTGCTGGCCCGCGTGCAACTGGAGGGGGCTGCGTCGGAGGCAGACGTGGTGCTGGGGCTGGATACCAGCCTGACGGCACGCGCCACCGCGACGGGACTGTTCGCACCACATGCGGCGAAAGGGGCCTACAGTTTGCCAATCGCCTATGATGACCCGGTGTTTGTGCCCTACGACTGGGGCTGGTTCGCCTTTGTCTATGACAAGACCAGGGTTGCGACCCCACCCGCGTCATTCGAAGAACTGGCCGCGTCTGATCTCAAGATCGTCATTCAGGACCCCCGCTCATCGACCCCGGGTCTGGGCTTGCTGCTTTGGGTCAAGGCGGCCTACGGCGATACGGCGAAAGACATATGGGAGGCGCTTGCCGACAACATCGTGACCGTGACGCCCGGCTGGTCCGAGGCCTACGGTCTGTTCTTGTCGGGTGAGGCGGACATGGTGCTAAGCTATACCACCTCGCCCGCCTATCACCTGATCGCCGAGCAGGATGATACCAAAGCGGCGGCACCCTTCCGGGAAGGGCACTATCTGCAGGTGGAGGTGATGGCAAAGCTGGCCGCCACCGATCAGCCCGCGCTGGCCGATCAGTTCATCGCCTTCATGCAATCAGACGCCGCGCAATCGGTGCTGCCCGAAACCAACTGGATGTATCCGGCAAAAACACCGGCACAGGGTCTGCCCAAAGGGTTTGAAACCCTGATCACACCCGCCAAATCCTTGCTCATGACGGCGGATGAGGCTGCGTCTGTGGCAGGACCTGCGGTAGACGAATGGCGCGCAGCCCTGTCGCG
>JBGSVS010000398.1:0-10382 GCA_041752895.1 Tabrizicola sp. | reverse complement strand
CGGCCGCCGTCCACCTCGCACCAGCGCACGCGCGCACCTGTTGCCGCCGCAGCCGCCGCATAGGGCGCGCTTTGCTGGAACGGCCGAAATCCTGAAAAAACGTCGCATTGAATCATCGCTGCATTAACCACGCCGAAACTTTCCGGGCAGTTAATGGGCGCCATGAAACAGGTATCCCTCAAACGCACCCCCGCCCCCACGCCCAGGCTGACGCTCTGGGTGCCGGTGATCGTGGCTGGTGCACTCAGCCTGTTCTGGCTCGGGCTGCTCGCGCTGATCCGATTGTAGATCGTTTGCCTTAGGCTTTGACGCATGGGGTCAGCGTGGCTAATGTGCGTTCCCAAACCGCATTGAGTGCCGCGTTACCATGAACCTCAAGGATCTCGCCCATCGGCTTGGACTGTCGCCGACGACAGTCTCGCGCGCGCTCAACGGCTATCCCGAGGTCAACGAGGCCACGCGCGAACGGGTCATCGCGGCGGCGAAGGAGCACAACTACCACCCGAACACCCGCGCCATCCGGTTGGCAACGGGCCGCGCCATGGCCGTGGGCCACGTCATCGCCATCGCCAACCAGCATGAGATCGTGAACCCCGTCTTCGCCGACTTTATCGCAGGCGCGGGTGAAACCTACAGCCGCAACGACTATGATATGCTGATTTCGGTCGTGCCCGACGAGGATGAGGCGCAGACCTACCGCAACCTCAAGGTCAAGGGCAACGTCGACGGGGTGATCGTCCACGGTCCCCGCGAGAAAGACCCCCGCATCCCCCTTCTGCACGAGATCGGCCTGCCCTTCGTCGTGCACGGTCGCGCGACCGGGACCACCGAGGCCTATTCCTGGCTCGACGTGAACAACCGACGCGCCATCCAGCAGGCGACCGACTACCTTGCCGACCTCGGCCACCGCCGCATCGCGCTGGTCAACGGTCTGGAACATATGGATTTTGCCATCCGTCGCCGGCGCGGTTACCTTGATGCGCTGGCCGCCAGACAGATCGCCTCGGACGCGGCGCTCATGGCCTCAGGACCGATGACCGAGATTGCCGGTTTCCGGTTCGCGAAGGCGATGCTGACGCTGCCCGACCCGCCAACCGCCTTCGTCGCGGCCTCGATGCTGACGGGCATGGGCGTCCGCCGCGCCGTTGAAAGCGCAGGCCTCAGGCTGGGCCGCGATGTGTCGGTGCTGATTTTCGACGACGACCTGAGCTACATGAAGAACGGCGAAGACCGCCCGATCTTCACCGCCATGCGCTCCTCGGTGCGCGAGGCGGGACGGTTGGCAGCCGACATGCTTCTGGAACGGATCGCGAACCCGGACGCGGCCCCCGCCGAACGGATGCTTGAGGCCGAACTGGTCATCGGCCTTTCGACCGGGCCGGCCCCGGCGAATGCGCGCAGTCAGCGCGTCGACGCCCAAGCTGTCCCATCGTCCGAAGCGCTTTGAAGAGACTGGCGCCGCCCCGCATTTCGCCGTATCAGGCGGGAGTAACCCCTTTCCTCAACACGGGATTCAGGCTCCGATGACCCTTGCCATCCTGGCCGATATCGGTGGAACGAACACGCGCGTGGCCTTGGCCGATGGTGCGGTGGTCCGGCTTGAGTCGATCCGCCGCTATCCCAACGCCGAATATCAGGCCCGTGGCCAGGACATCGCCCATGTCCTGCGCGACTATCTGGCCGCGACCGGGGCCAAGGTCGATGGCGTCTGTGTCGCCGCGGCCGGTCCGGTGCAGGACGGCGTCGCCACGATGACAAATCTCGCCTGGGTGATGGATGCTGAAAAGCTTTCCGGTGCCACAGGCGCGCAGAAGGTCGCTATCCTGAACGACCTGCAGGCCCAGGGTCAGGCGTTGGGCCATATCCCTGCGCAGAACCTGCGCCAGGTCATCGACGGCCCAGTCAAACCGGGGGCCTCGATGCTTGTCGTGGGTCTGGGCACGGGGGTGAACGCCGCCCCCGTCCACCCCCTGCCCCATGGCCGCGCGGTTCCGCCCTCGGAATGCGGCCACGTCAACATGCCGGTCCGCAGCGAAGAGGATTTCCAGCTGATCCGCTTTGTCGAGGCGAAGCTTCGGGCCGAGGGTGAGGTTCCCCACGCCGGGGTCGAGGAAGTGCTGGCCGGTCGGGGTCTCGCGAATCTGCACGCCTTTGCGGCTTTCGCGGCTGGGCATCCGGCAAGCCTGACATCGGCGGACGTGCTTGCAGCGCTTGACGCGGGCGACCCGATGGCGACCCATGCCGCACGCCTGTATATACACATTCTGGGCCAGGTGCTGGCCGATCTGGCGCTGATCCACCTGCCCTATGGCGGCATTTTCCTGATCGGCGGCATGGCCCGCGCGATGACGCCGCATTTCGCGAGTTTCGGGTTGGAAAAGGCCTTCCGCGAGCCGCGGCGCGTCGATCTTCTGGAGACCGAGTTCTCGGTCACCGTGGTCGAGGATGACTACGCCGCCCTGACCGGCTGCGCCGCTTACTTGCAGAACGCGATCTAAGCCTTTGGGAAGGCGCTATTTCAGGCGCTCGCTCAGGAACTGCAAGGTGACGCCCAGCCCATCGGGCGCGATGCCGTGGCCGGTCCCCTGCATCACGTGACCAAAGGTCTGGAACCCCGCCGCAACCAATGCGTCACCGGCCCGGGCCATGTCGCCGAACGGCACCACCTGATCCTGATCGCCGTGGATCAGCAGAACCGGCGGCTTCACCCGTGCCTCTTCGGCCAGACGCTCAGGCTTCAACAACCGACCCGAGATTGCGACGACGCCCGCCACCGCCGCCGCGCGCCGCGGGGCGACATGCAGGCTCATCATCGCGCCCTGGCTGAAGCCGACCAACGCCAGGCGTTCAGCCGACAGGCCCTCCTCGACAAGCTGCGCATCAAGAAATCCGTTCAAGTCTTTGACTGCGCTTGACATACCCACCTCAGCGGCCGCCTCGCTTGACCCGTCAAGCCAGGGGATCGGGAACCACTGACAGCCAAACCCGCCCCCCGAACAACGGTCCGGTGCGTCCGGGGCGACGAAGGCGGTCTCGGGCAGATGCGGTGCAAGAACATCAGCAAGGCCAAGAAGATCCGCCCCGTCCGCGCCGTAGCCATGCAGGAAGACGACAAGCGACCGCGCCTCGCCCTGACCGACACCCTTTCGACCGAACCGCAGCTCGCGCATCAGATCACCCCGTCCCGTTCCTTTGCCACCCGGTAGTAGGCCCAAAGGATCCGCGCCGCAACCGACCGCCAGGGCGACCACGCCTCGGCCATCGCGCGCAGAGCCTTGTCCGTGGGCCTTGTGTCCAGACGAAACAGTATCCGCGCCGCTTCTTGCAGGGCAAGATCGCCCGGAGCGAAGACATCGGCCCGGCCAAGCGCGAACATGGCGTAGATCTCGGCCGTCCAGACGCCGATCCCCGGAACGGCGACCAGAGTCTTGACGACAGCCGCGTCAGGAACGTCGCGCAAGGCATTGAAATCGATACCAGCCTGCGCCAACGCCCTCCCATAGCGCGCTTTCTGTCGGCTTAGCCCCGCCGCCCGCAAATCCTCGTCCGAGGCCGCCGCCATCACCGAAGCCTCGGTCAGCCCCGCGCCTTCAAGCCGCGCCCAGATCGCCCGGGCGCTGGCAACCGACACCTGCTGCCCGACGATGGCCCGCAGAAGGGCCGCGAACCCGTCCGGCTCCCGCCGCAACGGCAAGGGACCAACCAAAGGCAAAGCGCGCGCGAAACCCGGCTCCCGCGCGGCCAGCCAGTCGGCCCCCTCGGCCACGCAGTCCAGCGAATGGATGATCCGTCCCACCATGTTCCATCTTTGCCGGAGATACCCCGCCCAAGGCAACCGACGTTTCCGCTTGCCCCTCCCGTTGGCCAGTTCTACCGATAGGCGCATGCCGAACGACTCCGCCGCCCGCCGTAACGTCTTCGTCCTCGTCGCCGCCCAGGCTGTGCTTGGCGCGCAACTGCCGATGATCTTCACCATCGCCGGTCTTGCCGGGGCAAGCCTTGCCCCGAATGCCTGCTGGGCGACCCTGCCGATCACCACGATGGTCATCGGCTCGATGCTGACGGCGACGCCGCTGTCGATGCTGATGCAGCGTTTCGGCCGCCGCGCCGGGTTCTTCTTCGGCGCCACCGGAGGGGCCGTCGGCGCGGCAGTCGGTGCCTACGGGCTCTCGACCGGCTCTTTCCTGACCTTCTGCATCGGCGCGCTCCTGTCGGGTATATACATGTCGGCCAACGGCTTTTACCGCTTTGCCGCTGTCGATACAGCCTCGGAAGCTTTCCGCCCGAAAGCGATCAGCTGGGTCATGGCGGGGGGCCTCCTCTCTGCCGTCTTCGGCCCGCAGCTGGTGAAACTGACCGCCGACGAGATGGCCGTGCCGTTTCTCGGCTCATACCTCACGGTCATCGCGCTGAATGTCGTGGGCTCGCTCCTCTTCCTCGCGCTGGACATCCCCAAGCCGAAACCGCCCGCCGCGGGCAGCCCGCTCGGCCGGTCCCGGGCCGAGCTTTTGCGCAACCCGACGATCCTGGTCGCGATGATCTGCGCCACGGTGTCCTACGCGCTGATGAACCTGGTGATGACCTCCTCGCCGCTGGCCGTCGTCGGCTGCGGCTTTACCAAGGGCAACGCGGCCGATGTGGTCACGGCCCATGTGCTTGCGATGTATGCGCCCTCGTTCTTCACCGGCCACCTGATCGCCCGCTTCGGGACGGAACGGATCATCGCGCTTGGCCTGACGATCCTTGCCGCTGCCGGGGCCGTGGCGATGGCGGGGGTGCAGCTGGAGAACTTCTTCGCGGCGCTGATCCTCCTCGGGCTTGGCTGGAACTTCGGCTTCATCGGCGCGACGACCATGCTGACCTCGGCCCAGCGACCCGAGGAACGCGGGCGGCTGCAGGGCCTGAACGACCTTGTGGTGTTCGGCGGCGTGACCGTCGCATCATTCTCGTCCGGCGGGCTGATGAACTGCGCCGGAAGCTCGGTTGAGGCCGGCTGGCAGATGGTCAACCTCGCCATGCTGCCCTTCCTCGTCCTTGCCGGAGGCGCGCTGATCTGGCTGTATCTACGCCCCGAGGCGCGCCGGGCCTGACACCTACCAGCGCCCGGTAAAGGCCTGCCGCAACAGCAGCCAGCGCCGCCGCGCCTCGGACAAGGCAGGTGAGGATCGCCCCGCAACCACCTGACGCAAAAGCGCTTCTGCCTTCCAGCCAGCCAGCAGCGCCGGGGCTACGTCCTTCGGCACTGCCTTGCGCGCCTTCCGCGCCTCTGCCAGGTTCTGCAAACCCTGCCTCGCCAGGTCCTGCACGCTGACCCCATCCGGCAAGGGCTGCCGTCCCCGCGCCGCAAGTTCGGGCAGCGCGCGTATATACATTGCCGCCGCCGAGGCCCAGCCATAGGCCCGCACCGGCCCTTCTGCCGCATCAGGAGCGCCCAAAGCCCGCGCCGCCAGCCACATCAGCCCCGCGCCAGTGTCCTCCAGATAGGTGACCAGCGCATCGGCCCCTTCATGCGGGTCACGGTGGATGTCCCAGCGGCGGGCGGAGATCAAACGGTCCATAACCTCGACCGGCAGGCCGAAATCTCGGATCAGCTCATGCAGCGGTCCCGCCACCTCATGCGCTCGCGCAGCACCCGAGGCGGCGTTCGCCACCACGTCGCGCCACCATTGCAGCCGCATCTCGGCGATCAGCGCTTCTTGGGTGACCCAGGGCGCGCGCGCCACCTCAAGGTTGAAGGCGTATAGCGGAAAAAGCTGCGCCCGGGCCTCGGGGGGCGAAGCCATCACCGCAAGAAACCGGTCCGGATCGCCCCGCCGCACCAGTTCGGCGCAGGCATCGACGCTCACTTCGGGTCCCCAAAGTCGCGGATCAGTTTCCACTGGATCGCATCCAGTAGCGCCTCGAACGAGGCATCCACGATGTTCGCGCTGACCCCGACGGTCGACCAGCGCCGTCCCTGCCCGTCCTCCGAATCGATGATGACCCGCGTCACCGCCTCGGTACCGCCATTGGTGATCCGCACCTTGAAATCGACCAGCTTCATGTCGTCGATGCAGGCCTGATAGGGCCCCAGATCCTTGGCCAAAGCCTTCGCCAGCGCGTTCACCGGGCCACGGTCGGACCCGGTTTCGTCCATGCTGTCGCTGACCGACATGTTCTTGCGCTCACCGATCTTGACCACCACCACGGCTTCCGAGAGGCTGATCATCCGGTCGTATTTGTTCTTCCGCCGCTCCACCGTGACCCGGTAGCGCTTGACCTCGAAGAACTCCGGACACAGCCCCAGCTCGCGCCGCGCGACCAGTTCGAACGAGGCCTGCGCGCCGTCATAGGCATAGCCCTGGTCCTCGCGGTCCTTGACCACCTCGATGATCCGGCCCAGGCGCGGGTCCTTCGGATCGATGGCAATCCCGGCCGCCTCAAGCCGCGCGCGCAGGTTCGACTGGCCCGCCTGGTTCGACATCGGGATAACGCGTTCGTTGCCGACCAGCGCGGGGTCGATGTGTTCGTAGGTGGTCGGGTCCTTCAGGATCGCGCTCGCGTGCAGGCCCGCCTTGTGCGCAAAGGCCGAGGCGCCGATGTACGGGGCCGACCGGAGCGGCACGCGGTTCAGGATGTCGTCAAGCATCCGGCTGGTCTTCAAAAGGCCCGCCAGTGCTTGACGGCTGACCCCGGTCTCGAAGCGGCTGGCGTAGGGTTCCTTCAGCAGCAGCGTCGGGATCAGCGTCGTGAGGTTCGCGTTGCCGCAGCGTTCGCCAAGCCCGTTCAGCGTGCCCTGGATCTGCCGCGCCCCGGCCTCGACCGCCGCCAAGGAGTTCGCCACCGCATTTCCGGTATCATCGTGGCAGTGGATGCCCAGCCGATCACCGGGGATGCCCGCCGAGATGACCTCGGCCGTCACACAGCCAACCTCGGCAGGCAGAGTGCCGCCGTTGGTGTCGCAAAGGACGATCCAGCGCGTGCCCGCGTCGAGGGCGGCTTTCAGGCAAGACAGGGCATAGCCGGGATTGGCGCGGTAGCCGTCGAAGAAATGCTCGGCATCGAACAGCGGTTCGCGGCCCTTGGCGACGAGGTGGCGGATCGAGGACGCAATCGCCTCGCGGTTTTCGTCCAGCGTCACGCCAAGCGCGGTGGTGACATGAAAATCATGCGTCTTGCCGACCAGACAGACGGCAGGCGTGTTCGCGTTCAAAACGGCGGCGAGGACGTCGTCATTCTCGGCCGAGCGACCCACGCGGCGGGTCATGCCGAAGGCGGTTAGGGTGGCTTTTGTGGCCGGGGGGGCGGCGAAGAACTCGGAGTCTGTCGGGTTCGCCCCCGGCCAACCGCCCTCGATATAGTCGACGCCAAGAGCGTCGAGGGCCTGGGCGATCTGTACCTTCTCAGCGGTCGAGAACTGGACGCCCTGGGTCTGCTGGCCGTCGCGCAGAGTGGTGTCGAACAGGAAAAGGCGCTCGCGGGTCATCTGTGGCAAAATCCTTCGAAGGATTTTGACAAATTTCTTCGAAGAAATTTGGCGCGGGGGATCATTGGAGCGCCTCCAGCTTGGACGGATCGAAGTCAGGGCCGGGGACCAGTTCGACCCCTGCTTTCGACATGCGAACCTCGACGCCTGCGGCAACCAAAGACGCTTTCAGGGCGTCGACTGCAGAGAAGTCCTTGGAGGCCATCGCGGCGGTGCGAAGGTCGGCCAAGTTTTCAGACAAGTTGGTCAGATCGGCGGCGGAAGCTGCCAACGTGGTTCTGCGTGCTTCGAAGCGCTCGAAAGAAATCAGCCCGAGGAAGTCCAGCGTTGCGACCAATTCGTCCCATCGCGCGTTGCCGAGGAGCCTGTCGATTTCGGTAAGGGCCAGGTGGCTATTAAGGTCATCGGCAAGAGCTTCAATCACTTCGTTCGCGGGCTTGGTATCCCGCGCCTTCTTTAGATCGGAAAAGCGTGCACCAAGGACAAGGTAGTCGTCGAGCTTGACACTGGCTGCGGCAGCCTTCTCTGCCGTCCAGTCCATCGGGCTGCGGTAATGCGTCATCAGGAGGACGAACCGGATCACCTCGCCGGGGATCCCCTGATCCAGCAAATCCCGCACCGTGAAGAAGTTGCCCAAGGACTTGGACATCTTCTTGCCCTCGACCTGCAGCATCTCGTTGTGGAGCCAGTAATGGGCGAAGTCCCCATGCGGATGGGCGCAGGCGCTTTGCGCAATCTCGTTTTCGTGGTGCGGGAACTGCAGGTCCAACCCGCCGCCGTGGATGTCGAAGCTCTCCCCCAGCAATTCATGTGCCATCGCTGAGCATTCGATATGCCAGCCCGGGCGCCCCTTGCCCCAGGGGCTGTCCCAGCCGGGAAGCCCCTCGGGCGAGGGTTTCCACAGCACGAAATCCATCGGGTTGCGCTTGTAGGGCGCCACCTCGACCCGTGCGCCGGCGATCATGTCATCGATGCTGCGGCCCGACAGGCGCCCATAGTCCTTGTAACTGTCCACCGCGAACAGCACATGCCCTTCGACCGCGTAGGCATGGCCCTTGTCGATCAGATCCAGGATCATGGCGACCATCGGCCCAATGTATTCGGTCGCGCGGGGCTCATGATCGGGGCGCAGCGCACCAAGGGCATCCATGTCGTCATGATACCAGCGGATCGTCTCGTCGCTGCGCTGGTGGATCAGATCTTCCAGAGTGCCCGCAGCCCCGGCCGCCTTGCGCTTTTGCGCCGTCTCGTTGATCCGGTCGTCCACGTCGGTGAAGTTGCGGACGTAAGTGACGTGGTCGGCCCCGTAGACATGGCGGAGCAGTCGGTAAAGGACATCAAAGACCACCACGGGCCGGGCGTTCCCAAGATGTGCGCGGTCATAGACCGTGGGGCCGCAGACATACATCCGCACGTCCTCAGCCCGGATCGGAACGAAGTCCTCTTTCCGGCGGGTCTTCGAATTGGTCAGGCGGATCGTCACCATGTCTGTCGTCCCAAAGGCAGCGCGCATCACCCTGCGCGGGACTGGCTTTTCATCCGAAGGGAATGACGAAGCGCCCGCGCGACCGAAGTCAGCGGGTAATGCAGCAGATGCGGATGTTGCGCAATGTCGTCATGGATGGGAGACATACATCAGACGACCCGCAGCCGCCAAGGAAATTCCGCCATGCAGGACCGCGCCTTCGTCAATGCCTTCTGCGCCACCTTCCCGGGGGCCGAGGTCAGCCAGCCCTTCGGTCCCGAGCATGATTGCTGGAAGGTCGGGGGCAAGATGTTCGCGATCATCGGCCAGATGGGCGACGGGGTCAGCGTGAAGACCGATCATGTGGACACCGCCCGGCTGCTGATCGAGACGGGCCGGGCGATCCGCGCGCCCTATCTGCATGCCTCATGGGCGCGCATTCCGTTCGGCTGCGTCCCGGATGACGAGCTGCGCGATCGGATTGCCACATCCTACGCGCTCATCCGCGCGGGCCTGCCCAAGAAAGTACAAGCCGCCCTTGGCAATCAGTTGCCCTGACGGCTGAACTCACCCCGGTTGTCAGGGCCAAGCGCCAACCAGCCTGCCACCGTGGCCGCAACGTGGTTCGAGATCATCGATTTCTGCGTGATGCCCTTCCGCCGCGCCTCGCGCATCTGGGCGCCAGACCATGCCGGGGTTTCCGCGCGGATCGCGGTCGGGGCGACCAGCACTTCACCGGTGCGGGCGTCGGTGACCTGGGCGATGAAGTCGACGTTGTGCACCCCCCAGTCCGAATTCGACAGCTCCGCCTCATAGGTCAGGGCGTGGAACCGGGTAACGGTGATGCTGACAACCACGGGCCGCGACCCGCGCAGGCCTTGCGCGCCTCGCAAGACGGCGGCCTGCATGATTTTCCCGACCTGCGTGTAGCGGTCCCCAAGCGGGTCTTCGCGCCAGACGATATCGGCACTGGGCAACAGCGACTTCGCCTCAGACACGGTCAGGCTGCGCGGGACATCAACCTGCACCTCAACCAGCCGCCACCCGCGCGAGACATCGGGCGACAGGCGGTCATATTCGGTCTTGAAGCTGCCGCCGCCGACGCAAGCGGACAGGATCAGGCTGGATAGTCCAACAAGGGCGGTACGACGGGTCAGGATCATGGCGTTTCTCATACAGCGAATGTCACAAGTATTTCACGCTACGCTTAAGAAACAGTAATGGCTGAAAAAAGCGCAATGTTGGGCACAATGCGGTCGTTTCTTGCCCATGCGACCAAGTCGCATTAGGGCACAGGCGCAAGAGAACAGGTGCGGACATGGATCACGAAGACTTGCGGCACTGGTCGAAACGCGCGGCAGATTGGGCGGCGGACTACCACTCGACCTTGCGCGGCCGGCCCGTGCGCGCGCCCCTGGTGCCGGGGGCAGTGGCCCGGCAGCTTCCCTCGGG
>JBGSVS010000397.1:0-9966 GCA_041752895.1 Tabrizicola sp. | reverse complement strand
TGACGGGGCAGGGCTGCAAGCTCGCCCAAGTGATGCTGCGCCAGACTTGCGCGCAGTTCCAACGCCTCGGCCCCCGCGGTCAGCATCGCCTGCCGCATCGTCATCCCCCGACCCGCAGGCAACCGCGGCTTCAGCCCGGTCACACCCGCATCGGTCGGGACCGCGACCGCCAGGAACAGCGGCGCATCGGGCGCGTCCAGGGCCATGATCCGGAAATCATTCGCCAGGGCCCGTGACAGCCGCGCGATCATCTCAGCCGAGTTTTGCTTCATGCGTCCATTCAAGGCAGTATGGCAGAGTCGATCAAGGCCGATCTCGGGGGCAGGCTGGGCATTTCACGCTGGCATCACGAACCAGACGGTATTTGAGGGTCGACGGATTTGAAGGCGTCCAATGACAAACAAAGGGAGTCTGGAATGGTTGGGTTTTTCAAACTGAGAAGCGATGTGCTGGCCGATCATGTCGCGACCGGTGAGGCGATCACGAGGGTCGCGAAAAGTGCCTTCAAGAACACTGCCGGTTCCGAATGGAAGAAATTCAACGAAGACACCCGGGGCTGGCTGCATGCGAACGGCTATCGCTACGAAGGCCCGGGTGCCGGACCGAACGGCGAGATCCCGGATTCGGTTGAAATCGTGCCGGTCTATGACACGCCGAACCGCATGCATGTGAAGGTGCCGTGGGCGGGCGACATCAAGATCCACGACGTCGTGGACGAGCTCAGCTACGGCCCCACAAAGGCCATCCGGTCCAAGGTCGTGCTGGCGCGGTATTTCATGCGCAAGTGCCGGTAGGGACTGACCGGTTCAGGCTTGCTCTGCCATCTGGCGGGCAAGCCTGAGGCCTTTCAGCAGGCTCTGCTTGCCCTTCGGCCAGTGGATCGGCAGCACGTCCATGATCCATTGCTCCAGGTCGTTTTCGTCCGCCCGACCTGCACCCTCCCAGCGCGAGGCGGTCAGGTCGGCGAAATACTGATACGCCGCATCCGCCTTTTCTCTGTGGCCATCCAGCGCCCAGGCCGCAGCGGCAAGGGCGGCGCGGTCGGGGAAACCCTCGTAGCACTTCTCGACGGTTTCGATGGTGGCCTTATAGTCGGCATCCAGAAACTGAATGGCGGACAGGTAGTCGGTGTAATACTCGGGGTAGACCGGGTTCATCTGCACGGCCTTGGCAGCGTGGCCCTTGGCATCCTCGACATGGCCAAGGAAGGCCAGACCGCAGGCGGCAGCGATCAGCGCCTCGGAATCGTTCGGGTTCAGGTCGACCGCCATCCGGAAGTGGGTGTTCGCGCGTTCGGGCGACTTTGCGATCAGCCAGTTCCAGGCCATGCTGATGTGACAGCGCGGATCATAGGGGTCCAGCGCAATGGCCTCGCGCGCGTGCCGGAACGCTGCCGCGCAGTCGGCCTTGCGGTTGGGATAGCCCGGACGGACAAGGCTGCGGCTGCACAGGATCTGCGCCAGGCTTGCGTGATTGCCCGCAAGGCCGGGGTCAAGCTCGATTGCCTTCAGGAACATCGCCTCGGCCTCGGCATCGGCGTCTGCCGTCCAAAGCCGCGACAGCTGATGCCCCTTCAGCCACAGGTCATAGGCCACCGGGTTGCCGGGCGTGCTGCGCGCATGGCGCAAAAGCGTGATGTGGTTGACCTGGCTTGCAAGGCTTGCCGCAACCGCCCCCGCGACCGACGCGCTGACCTCTTGCAGGTCGTGCTCCCGGACCGGGTAAAGCTCGGACCAGACCTCGCTGCCGTCGCGGCAATCGATCAGCGTGACGAACAGCTTGCCCTCGTCGCCCGCCCGCCAGTCCAGAACGCAGTCCACCGCGAAATCCGCGTCGATGACCTGGCCCACGGCGGTGAAGTCGACCGCCGTGGTCGATTCGAACCCAGCTGACGGCCAGGGGATCACGATCCAGCAGCGAAAGCGCGACAGGCAGGACTTGGCCAGGAAGGCGAACCCTTCGCCAAGGTAGTCCTTGGTCGCGTCGCCATAGCGGGTCAGCGGCGGCCGGATGGTGATCCGGGGCGGGCCGTTCTGCGTCGAAACGGGGGGTCTCGCCGAGGGCAGGCTTGCCACACGCTGCAGCGCAACCTCGCCACTCTTGATCGCGACGAGAAGCTCTTTCGACGCCTCGCTCGGCTCGCTGTCCAACTCATCGGCCAATGCGGTGTCTAGAAGGCCGTATTGCCGTAGCGCCGCAGACTGGTCGCCACGTTGCGCGTGAAAACGCATGATGTACTGGTGCGCAAGTTCATGGCTCGGTTCGATCCGCACCAGTTCCTCGGCAACGCGGGTGTCGGTGAAGGCATTGACCGCGATCAGCTTTTCCAGCGCGTCCGTCAGCGCGCCGGTCAGCACCGACCGCAGCTGCGACCTCTCGATCTGCAGCCAGGCCTCGAAAACCGGGGCGCTGGGCTGGGCGGGGCCGAAAAGCTCGCCCTGCCACAGGGCGGCCGCCGACAGAAGGGCTGTCTGGTCATGCGCCGCCGTCGCGATCAACTCGCGGAATCGGCGGACATCGACGTCGAAGGCCGCCCCCTTCAACCCGACCGAAAACCGGTCCGCCTCGACCGCATCCTCGCCTTCGGGCCCCAGCACCTCGCGCAGTTCCCGCAGGGCCTGCCGCAGGCTCGACCGCGCCAGCGTCTCGGGCGCTGGGTCCCACAAAAGTGAGGCCAGCTGCTCGCGGTTCATCCGCTGGCCCGGGCTAAGGAGGAGAAGCCCCAGCAGAAGCCGCGTCTTCCGCGTCTTGAACACGACCTCTTCGCCCGTGACGACGCGGGCGACCCGGCAAGACCCCAGGAGTGAGACGTGAAACCGGAACATGAAAAGAGGTCCCCCAAAACCTCAGCCCCAAGGTGACACAGGCCGTCGGGCGCTTTCAACCGCCCGTTAACATTCTTTCCAGCATAATCCGTTTCTTGTGGCCTTCCGGCTGCGCATTGGGCAGCCGCGCCCGGCTTGGCGATTTTGCGCCGGCATCACGCGAGGTTCACGATACCCCGGTAGCTTTGTCAGTGTCCCCGTCTTGATGCGGGCGACCACAATTGACCAAAGCATTTCAGGGAGACCACCATGAAGACTCCATTTGCCCTTATCCTTTTGGCATCCCTCGGCCTGGGCGGCGCGGCGCTTGCCGAAACCGGAAACGCGGAGGCGCTGGCCTGCGACCCTTCCGCCACGTCGGGTCAGGCCAGCGACGACTGCATAGCACTTCGCGCGGCCTATATGGAAAGCGTCAGCGCCTGCATGACCAAGCGCAAGGCGGCAGCGGATCAGGCCCTTGGCAGCACCCGCGCGAACGGCCCGCACACCAACCGCGCCCGCTATCTCATCTGCTCGGCCGAGGTTCGCGACGGGATGGGGATCGCCGCGAAGTGACAGGTCCCGCGCCCGGTTTCACCGTGTGAGGAAGGGCGCGGCCTGCATCGTCGGGGGCACCGGCACGCCCATCCGCGTCAGGATCGACGGGGCCAGCGCAAGTTGATCCAGAACCTGATCTTCGGGCGGCAAGCTGCTGTTGCCAAAGTAGTAAAACGCAAAGTCCCGCTGGTCCTCGCCCGTCCCGCCATGATGTCCGCGCGCATCCTGGCCATGATCGGCGGTCACGATCACCTCATACCGCGCCTGCCGCCAGCGATGCAAGAAAGGCGCCAGCGTCGCATCCATCGCGTAGCAGGCGTGGTCCATCTCCTCGCAGTCATGAAAGAACCGATGCCCCATGCTGTCCAGCGTGCAGGTGTGCAGGATGCCGTAGTCGATCCCCTTGACCTCGCAGAGCCGCGTCAGCGTGCCGAACAGGTCATAATCTGCCGGCGTCATCTGGTTTGCGTGACCATAGCCCTGCATGGTGTGGAACCGGCCATGGGTGATCGGCCCCTCGGGTTCGTCATATTCGATGTCGCGGACCACATCGAAGGGCGCCCGGTTGAAGAACTCGGACCAGTAGCTGTGGGTGACCGCCCCCGTGACCTTGCCCGCGCGGCTTAGCTCACTGAACACATCCGGAAACTCCAGCCGCCGGATGCCCGCGTTGTCCCAGATGTGATGCTGCTGCTGCGGCACGCCCGTGTGGATCGAGGCATAGCAGGACGCCGAGGTCGACGGCAGCACCGCCCGCATCCGCCTGACGCGGGCCTCGCCCTGTTCGACCCAGCCCTCCAGGTTTCCGAACAGCCGCCGCCAGTTCCGGTAGGGCACCCCGTCAAGGATGATGAGCAGCAGCTTCGTCACGACGCACCTCCCGCGTAGCGGCTTTGTCTTCTCGTCGGACACCACCTCAGCGAGGAGGGACGAAGTCCAACGACGAGCGACGGTTCAATTCCCCGCGCTTTCCATCTTCCGATGCGCGATCACCTGTTCCAGCCAGCCCTGCTCCATCTCCGGGACCGAGGACAGCAACAGGTCGGTGTAATCGTCAAACGGCGGGGTCAGCACGTCCGACTTCTGCCCGTAGCGCACGACCGCGCCCTTGAACATCACCGCGATCTTGTCCGAGATTGCCTTCACCGTCGCCAGGTCATGCGTGATGAAAAGGTAAGCCACCCCGGCTTCGGCCTGCAGGGCCAAAAGCAGCTTCAGGATTCCGTCCGCCACCAGCGGGTCCAGCGCCGAAGTCACCTCGTCGCAGATGATCAGCTTCGGATTTGCCGCCAGCGCACGGGCAATGCAGACCCGCTGCTTCTGCCCGCCCGACAGTTCCGCCGGATAGCGGTCGGCAAAGCCCTTGCCCATCTCGATCTGGTCCAGAAGCTCCTGCACCCGGCGGTCGCGCTCGGCGCCCCGAAGCCCGAAGTAGAACTCCAGCGGCCGCCCGATGATCGTCCCCACTGTCTGGCGCGGGTTCATCGCGGTGTCGGCCATCTGGTAGATCATCTGGATCTCGCGCAGATCGTCCTTCGTGCGCCCCGACAAGGCCTCGGACAACTGCCGCCCCGCGAAGGTGATCCGCCCCTGCGACGGCGGCAACAGCCCGGTGATCGCCCGCGCCAGCGTCGACTTGCCGGACCCGCTTTCGCCGACCACCGCCAGCGTCTGCCCGGCAGGCAATTCCACCGAGACGTTCTTCAACACGTCGAAGTTCGTCCCCCTGTAGCGGGCTGTGATGCCTTGCACCTGCAGCACCGGCGGGGCAGGGGGTTTCTCGACATGCTCCAGCCCCCGGACCGACACCAATGCCTTGGTATAATCCTGCGTCGGCCGGTGAATGATCTGCCCGGTCTCGCCCAGTTCCACCATCCGGCCATGGCGCAGCACCATGATCTCGTCCGCGACTTGCGCCACCACGGCAAGGTCATGCGTGATATACAGCGCCGCGACATGCGTATCGCGGATCGCCTCCTTGATCGCCGCCAGCACGTCGATCTGCGTCGTGACATCCAGCGCGGTCGTGGGTTCGTCAAAGATCACCAGGTCCGGCTTCGGACACAAAGCCATTGCGGTCATGCAACGCTGCAATTGCCCGCCCGACACCTGGTGCGGATAGCGCGACCCGATGGTTTCGGGGTTCGGCAGGCCCAGCTTCTTGAACAGCGCCACGGCCCGTTTTTCAGCCTCGGCCTTGTTGCACAGCCCGTGCGACAGACAGGTCTCGATCACCTGCTCCATGATCTGCCGGGCCGGGTTGAAACTGGCCGCAGCGGATTGCGAGACGTAAGTCACCTCGCGCCCCCGCAGCGTGCGCAGCGCCCTGGCATCCGCCAGCCGGATCTCCCGGCCGTTCAGATGGATCGTCCCCCCGGTCAGCCGCACCCCGCCGCGCCCGAAGGACATTGCGGACAGCCCGATGGTCGACTTACCCGCCCCCGATTCCCCGATCAGCCCCAGAACGCGACCCTTCTGCAGGGTCAGGTCGACGCCATGCACCAGCGTGACCTCTTTCGGCGGCTCACCGGGCGGGTAGGACGTGGCCTCGATGACAAGGCCCTTGATCTGCAACAGGGTCTCAGCCACCGCGGCCTCCTTTCAGGCTGGAGGTCCGGGTCAGGATCCAGTCCGCGACCAAGTTGACGCTGATCGCCAGCGCCGCGATGGCGGCGGCAGGCAGCAGGGCGGCGGACTTGCCGTAGATCAGGCCGTCCTTGTTCTCCTTCACCATCCCGCCCCAGTCGGCCAGCGGCGGCTGGATGCCAAGGCCCAGGAACGACAGGGTCGAGATGAAGAGGACGGCGAAGATGAAGCGCAACCCGAACTCGGCGACCAGCGGCGACAGGGCGTTCGGCAGGATTTCCCGGAAGATCACCCAGGTGCCTTTCTCGCCCCGCAGCTTGGCGGCCTCGACATAGTCCATCACCGCGACGTCGGCGGCGACGGCCCGCGACAGTCGGAAGACGCGGGTGCTGTCGAGGATGCCCATCACCAGGATCAGCACCGTCAGGTTTAAGGGCAGCACCGACAGCATCACCAAGGCCACGATCAGCGAGGGCACCGCCATCACCATGTCGACGATCCGCGACAGGACCTGGTCGATCCAGCCGCCCTTCACCGCCGCAAGGAACCCAAGGAAGGCCCCCATCGAAAAGGCCAGCACCGACGAGGCCAGCGCCACGAAGATGGTGATCTGCGCGCCATAGATCAGGCGGCTCAGGATGTCGCGGCCGATGGTGTCGGTCCCCAGCCAGAACTTGGCCGAGGGCGCCTCCCATTGCCCGCCCGAGACATCCTCGATGGCGTAGGGCGCGATCCATTGCGCGAAGATCGCGACAAACACGAAGGTGCCGGTGAGGATCAGCCCGATCAGCGCGGAAAGCGGGAGCCTCATTTCGGATGCCTAAGCCGCGGATTGGCCAGGATGCCGATGATGTCCGCCAGCATGTTCAGGAAGATGTAGACAGCGGCAAAGATCAGGCCGACGGCCTGCACCACGGGCAGGTCACGCTTGGTGACGTGATCGACAAGGTATTGGCCAAGGGCGTTGTAGCCAAAGACCACCTCTACCACGACGACGCCCACCACCAGATAGGCAAGGTTCAGCATCACCACGCTGACCACGGGGGCGATGGCGTTCGGAAAGGCGTGGCGCCAGATGATCGTCATCGGCGACAGGCCCTTCAATTCCGCCGTTTCGATATATGCCGATTGCATCACGTTCAGGATCGCCGCCCGCGTCATCCGCATCATGTGCGCAAGGACCACCAGCACCAGCACGATCACCGGCAGGGCCACGGCATTCAGCTTGGCCCAGAAGCTCATGCCCGGGAAGACCATGGCGACGGGCTGGAAAATCGGGATCAGCTGGGTGAAAAGGTAAATGACGAAGTAGGCCGCCACGAATTCGGGCAGCGAGATCGTCGTCAGCGTGATGCCCGAGATCAGCTTGTCCGGCCAGCGCCCGGCATAGCGCGCGGCGATCAAGCCCAGAAGGATCGCCAGCGGCACGGCGATGACGGCGGCACATCCGGCCAGGAACAGGGTGTTGCCCAGCCGCTGCCCGATGGCCTGCGCGATATCGACGCCATTGGTCAGGGCGGTGCCAAGGTCTCCGGTCAGCACGCCCCCCAGCCACAGGAAATAGCGGGTCAGCGGCGGGTCGTTCAGCCCCAGCTTCTCACGCAGGTTTTCCAGCGCTTGCGGCGTGGCCGACTGGCCCAGGATCGCCTGAGCCGTGTCGCCCGGCAGCGCCTCGACCCCGAGGAAGATCACCGCCGAGACGCCAAGCAACAGAAGGAGGCCCAGCGCAATGCGCTGGACCAGAAGTTTCAGGATCGGGTGCACGGGCTTATGCCAGCCAGCACTTGATCAGGGCTTTGCCGTTCATCAGCTCGCCATTCGGGTCAGGCGTCCAGCCGGCAACTTCCTCGCGGCGGGCTTCGACCCAGTCGTTGAACATCGGCAGGATCAGACCACCCTCGTAGCGCAGGATATTCGCCATTTCCGAATACATGCCCTTGCGCTTGCCCTCGTCCAGTTCGGCGCGCGCCGCGATCATCAGCTCGTCGAACTTGGCGTTCTTGAACTTGGTGTCGTTCCATTCCGCAGTCGAGAGGTAAGCGGTCGAATACATCTGGTCCTGCACCGGACGTCCGCCCCAATAGGACGCGCAGAAGGGGGCCACGTTCCACACGTTCGACCAGTAGCCGTCATCGGGCTCCAACTTGATCTGCAGCGGAACGCCCGCCGCATTGGCCGATGCCGCAAAGAGGTTCGCCGCGTCGACAGCGCCCGGGAAGGCGCCAGGCGCTACCTGCAGCAGGATGGGCGAACCGTCATGGCCGGACTTCTTGTAATGTTCCGCCGCCATCGCCGCGTCGTATTCGCGCTGCGGGATGGTGTCGTCGAACAGCGGATAGGCCGCGTTGATCGGGAAGTCATTACCGATCGCGCCAAGCCCGCCCAGCACCTTGTCCACCTGCTCTTGCCGGTTGATCGCCAGCTTCAGCGCCATCCGAAGGTCGTTGTTGTCGAAGGGTGCCTTGTCGACATGCATGATGAAGACATAGTGACCCCGACCCGGAGCATGCTCGATGGTGATGCCCGAAGCGCCCTTCAGCAGCTCCACGATCTTCGGGTCGACCCGGTTCATCATGTGGATCTGGCCCGAGGTCAGCGCCGCCGTCCGCGCGGTGTTGTCGTTGATCACGATGATCTCGACTTCATCGGCATGGGCACCGTTGGCTGCATCCCAGTAGTTCGCGTGACGCTCGAACACATGGCGCACGCCCGGTTCGTTGACCTTGACCTTGTAGGCCCCGGCCCCGATCCCCGCCGCCGGGTTGTCGATGCCACCACCGGGCTGGATCACCAGGTGATAGTCGGCCATGAGGTAGGGCAGGTCGGCGTTGCCGGAAGCCATCTTCAAGGTGACCATGTCGCCCTCGGCGGTCATCTCGGAAATGCCCTGCACGATCCCCAGCGCACCCGACTGCGACTTCTCATCCGTGTGGCGCTTCAGCGTCGCGACCACGTCTTCCGCCGTCACCGTCTTTCCGTCATGGAACTCGACGCCCTGGCGGATCTTGAACTTCCACTCGGTCGCATCGGCGTTCGAGCTGATCTCTTCGGCAATCCGGTAGTCGATGGTGTTGTCGGGGGCGACGTCCACCAGCATCTCGCCCCAGGTCATGTTGACCGCAAACGGGACTTCCGATGCTGCCAGCGCCGGGTCAAGGCTGTTGGTCGACTCGCCACCCTGCATGCCCGCGCGCAGCACGCCACCCTTCTTGGCCTGCGCCTGTGCGGCCTTGCCGAACAGGGCCGATGCCAGCCCCGCCGAGACGCCAAGCGCCGTCGTGCGACCGACGAACTCGCGCCGGGTCATCCGACCCGACTTGGCCTGTGCAACCATCCAGTCAAGCTGCTTTTGCTTGTCGTTCATTGTCGTCTCCCTGTTGCGATCCCCGTGTCGGGGATTCTTTGTTGACTTGAGGATCAATAAACCGCGAACCGCCCCCTGCGACAAACGATTTCTCGTGCGGGCCTACACAAAGTCTCGTGCGACCTCCTCGTCCCAGTCGCGCTGGAAAACGACTGTTTCCCCCTCCCAGGCGGTAAGCCGTGCCTGCATCCGCAAATGCGTTGCCGTCGCGGTCATCTCGGTCTCGCACCGCGTCTTCACCCGCAAGTCCCCGCGCGACAGCCGCTGCTCCCAGGTGATCTCGGCCCGCGCCGACTGCGGATCGGCCCCGATTTCCCAGCGCTCGGTTGTCGTCTCGCCGGTGACAAGGCCATGCGTCAGGTTTTCCGTGTCGCCCAGATCGTCCTCGACCACCAGCGCATGGGTCCCTGCGATCAGGTCGCTTTCGATCCGGCGGCGCGATGTTCCGGCCCGCAAGACCTTGTGCTGCCACGGGGCCGCCGTCTCGGCAGGCGGGGGCACCCATTCCTCGCCGGTCCCCTGATGCACCGGCAGGTCCAGACTGGCCGAGGTGATCTGCACGGTCGCCGCTTCGGGGCTGGGCCAGACGAAGGGCCAGTAGGTCGTGGACAGGGCCAGCCGCAACCGGTGGCCCGCCGCCACCAGGTAGCCCAT
>JBGSVS010000396.1:0-2404 GCA_041752895.1 Tabrizicola sp. | reverse complement strand
GACGGGTGTGCTGATTGCGGGCTACGGGGTGCTGTCGAATGCGGGGGCGGCGCTGACGATGCTGGGGCTGGTGCTGGTCATTGCGCTGTTCACGCAGAGGCGGAAGCCCCGGATGCCGGTCTATGGGCTGACGGTGGTCTGGGCGCTGGCGGGAGTGATCGAGGTGAACTGGGGCGAGGTGCCGCTGGTTGCCGGGGTTGCGGCTGCAGGTGCGGTGGTGATGCTGGGCGCGCTGGCCTGGATGTGGCGCAGGGGGTGATGCCGGGTACCGGAATTTTCGAAAATTCCGGTTCGGAGCCTTCAAAGGCTCCGGTCCGATTTCTTTGAAGAAATCGTCTTCGGCTTACTGCCCGGTGTTCTTTTCTTTGTGCTTCCGAAGGCGGCTAGGCGTGTTGAACTTGCGTTCCTTCCACGGGTTCTCGTTGCCCTGTGAGCGCAAATACAGCCGGATCGGCGTGCCGGGCATGTCGAAATGGTCACGAAGGCCGTTGACCAGATAGCGCTTGTAGCTTTCCGGAAGCTCATCGGGGCGCGAGCATTTGATCATGAAACCCGGGGGCCGGGTCTTGGCTTGCGTCATATAGCGCAGCTTGATCCGGTGGCCGCCGGGGGCTGGCGGGGGGTGCGCTTCGGTCATCGCACCCAGCCAGGTGTTCAGCTTGGCCGTGGGAATGCGGCGGTTCCAGACGTCATGCGCCTTCCTTATCGCGTCGTGCAGCCGGTCAAGGCCCCGGCCCGTCTTGGCGGAAACGGTGATGAGGGGCGCGCCGCGCAGCTGGGGGAGAAGGCGTTCGAACATCTCCTTCAGCTCGGCCAGCTTTTCCTGTTTCTCGTCCTCAAGGTCCCATTTGTTCACGGCGACCACGACCGCGCGGCCTTCGGTTTCGGCGAAGTCGGCGATCCTAAGGTCCTGCACTTCGAACGGGATTTCGACGTCGAGGAGGACGACCACAACTTCGGCAAAACGGACGGCGCGCAGGCCATCGGCGACCGAAAGCTTTTCAAGCTTTTCGACCACCTTGGCCTTCTTGCGCATGCCGGCGGTGTCCCAGATGCGGATGGGCGTGCCCTGCCAGTCGGCGCGGACAGAAATCGCGTCGCGGGTGATCCCGGCCTCGGGGCCGGTCAACATCCGGTCAGTGCCGAGGATCTTGTTGATCAGGGTGGATTTCCCGGCGTTGGGGCGGCCGATGACGGCGATCTGCAGGGGCTTCTCCGCCGTCGGCCAGTGGGCGTTTTCGTCCACCTCAAGCTCGGCGTCTTCTTCGGAGATGTCGGTGTCGGTTTCCGGTATCATCTCAGCTTCGCGGGGGGCGAATTCTTCCTCGAACGGCTTCAGTGCGTTGTAGAGGTCGTCGATCCCCTCGCCATGTTCGGCGGAGAGGCGGATCGGCTCGCCGAGGCCGAGGGAGTAGGCTTCCAGCGCGCCCGAGTCGCCCGCCTTGCCTTCGGCCTTGTTCACGCCAAGAAGGACGCGGGCAGACTTCTTGCGCAGGATATCGGCGAAGACCTCGTCCGAGGGGGTGACACCGACCCGGCCATCGATGAGGAACAGGCAGACGTCGGCCAGATCGACAGCGCGTTCGGTCAGACGGCGCATGCGGCCTTGCAGGGAGTCGTCGGTGACCTCTTCGAGGCCCGCGGTGTCGATCACGGTGAAGCGGAGGTCGAAAAGCTTGGCGTCGCCTTCGCGCAGGTCGCGGGTCACGCCGGGCTGGTCATCGACAAGCGCAAGCTTGCGGCCGACAAGCCGGTTGAAGAGCGTCGATTTCCCCACATTGGGGCGGCCCACGATGGCGAGGGTGAAGGTCATGTCAAGCGTCCGGCTTCAGCGAAGCGCCTGCCATACACGGGATGCCGCCTAGCGGAAAGCGTGAAGTTGCCCGTTGGAGCCTACGACATAGAGCGTGCCGCCCGCCACAGCCGGTTGCGAGGCCGCACCGCCCGGGATCTCGGCGGTATGGACCAACGCTCCGTTCGTCGGGTCAAAGACGCGCAGGACGCCGTCCGAGGAGGCCACAACGATCCGCCCACCCGCGAGGACCGGCCCGTAATGGGCGTAGATGCCCTTGCGCTTCTTGACCTTGTCGGTGGTGAAATAGGGCATCTCGACCGACCAGATCACCTCGCCCGTGTCGGCGTTGAGGCGGACGAGTTTCGCTTCGTCGTTCACCAAAAACAGCGAGCCACCGGCCACGGCGACAGGCCCGAGAGCGCCTTCGCCCGCGGACCAGATGCGTTCGCCCGAGGAGGCGGACATGGCGACAGTGCGACCGGAACCCGAGCCTGCGAAGAGGGTCTTGCCCGCGATGACGCCGTCGCCGGTCACGTCGGGGGTCAGCGCAAAGGCGCGGCCAAGGCGTTTGCCGGCAAGCGAGGCCTGCCAGATCTTGGTGCCGCCGCC
>JBGSVS010000395.1:0-11530 GCA_041752895.1 Tabrizicola sp. | reverse complement strand
GGCTCGACGCGGTGGACCTCGCTGCCTTCATGGATGCGCACGCCCGCCTTGGCAGCGGCTTGCGCCAGGCCGATGGCGTAGTTCAACGGGTGCAGATGGCCCGCGTCGCGGTCGATCTCGCCGCCGACATATTCGGTCGATCCGATCAGGCGGCGAATGCCGGTTCTGTCAAGAGATTCAAGGTGCTGATAGCCGTAGTCACGCTGCAGCTTCTCGGCGTAAGCGTGGGTGTCGCGGACCTCGGATTCGGACCTGCAGGCATGCGCGATGCCGGGGTGGAAGGTCACCGGCATGGCGTGGTCGCGCACCAGCGTCTTGACCAGCGCCTTGGCTTCTTCGGCCAGGTCCCAAAGGCGGTGGGCATTCTCGCGCCCCACGGTCTTTTCCACCCAGACCTGGTCCTGCCGCTGGCCCGATCCGACCTGCCCTCCGTTCCGGCCCGACGCACCGAAACCCACGCGATGGGCCTCTAGCAGGACCACGTCGTAGCCCCGCTGCGCCAGATGCAGTGCCGCCGAAAGACCAGAGTAACCACCGCCAACGATGCAGACATCGGCCTTCTGCTGGCCCTTCAGGACCGGGAAACGGTCGATGGGGGCTGCCGTCGCCGCGTAGTAGCTGGCGGGGTATTCGCCCCGCCGGTCATTGATGTGAAGGAGGTTCATCAGACGTTGAGCAGGAGATGCTCCCTCTCCCACGGGCTGATGACTTGCAGGAACTCCTTGTATTCGTTCCGCTTTACCGAATCATAGACCTTGCAGAAATCGACGCCCATCACCTCTTGCAGGGCGAGGTCTTCCTCCAGCAGGTCCAGCGCGTCGCCCAGGTTCGCGGGGATATCCTCGTTGTCGATATAGGCTGATCCGCTGAACTCCGGCCGCGACTGGGTCTTGTTCATCAGGCCAAGGTAGCCGCAGGCAAGCGTCGAGGCGATGCCGAGGTAGGGGTTGCAGTCCATCCCCGGCAGGCGGTTTTCCACCCGCCGCGCGGCCGAGCCGGAGATCGGGATGCGCAGGCCGGTGGTCCGGTTGTCGCGGCCCCATTCCAGGTTGATCGGCGCGGCAAAGTCGGGGACGTAGCGGCGGTAGCTGTTCACATAGGGCGCGAACAGAGCCACAGCGGCGCCGAGGTGCTTTTGCAGGCCCCCGATGAAATGGAGGAACGCTTCCGTCTCGACACCCTTGGGGCCGGCGAAGATGTTCTTGCTGGTCTTCGTATCCACGACCGAGGTGTGGATGTGCATGGCAGACCCGGGTTCGCCCGCGATGGGCTTGGCCATGAAGGTGGCAAAGCAGTCATGCCGCAGCGCCGCCTCGCGGATCATGCGCTTGAAGAAAAAGACCTCGTCGGCCAGCTGGATCGGGTCGCCATGCGCGAGGTTCAGCTCGATCTGGCCTGCGCCGCCCTCCTGCAGGATGCCGTCGATCTCCAGCCCCTGCGCTTCGGCGAAGTCGTAGATGTCGTCGATGACCTTGCCGTATTCGTCGACAGCGGACATCGAATAGGCCTGCTTGCCTGCCGCGCGGCGCCCTGAACGTCCCATGGGCGGCATGATCGGCATGTTCGGGTCGATGTTGCGGGCGGTCAGGAAGAATTCCATCTCGGGAGCCACGACCGGCTTCCAGCCTTGGGCCGCGTATAGGTCCATGATCCGGCGCAGCACGTTGCGGGGCGAAAAGCCGACCAGGTTGCCTTGTTGATCCTTCGCGTCGTGAATGACCTGCAGCGTCACATCGGCGGTCCAGGGCGCGGCGGTGGCAGTGGACCAGTCGGGCTCCAAGATCATGTCAGGTTCGGTGAAGGCGTCGAACGGGTTGTCGGCCCATTCCCCGGTGATCGTCTGCAGGAAGATCGAGTTCGGAAGGAAGTAGTTGGTCTGCTTGGCGAACTTGTTGGCAGGCATCGCCTTGCCCCGCGCCACCCCGGCGATGTCGCCGATGATGCATTCCACTTCGTCTACCCGGCGGTTGCCGATGTAGTCACGCGCTGCCTGCGGCAGCTGGTCGGTCCATTTGGACATATGTCACACGTATTTTGGGGGGTGGCCCCCGCGACTGACGATCAGGCGCGGAGCTTCTCGGCCCCAGTTTTGGCTTGGTGGTCCAGGAAGAAGCGGGCGATACGGTCAGCCATCGTGGGGCTGTCGAGCTTGGTATCCAGTTTGCGGGTGGCATCGGCCAGGATCTCGTCCGGCACCAGGCCGGGGCCCCGGTATTTGATCAGGCCTTCGACAAACTCGCGCTTGAATTCCGGGTGGGGTTGGACGGTGAACATCCGGTCGTCATAAAGGAGGCCCGCATTGGCGCAGAAATCAGTGGTGGCAATGACTTGCGCCATTTCCGGCTTTTCTGTCACCTGATCCTGATGCCAGGCGTTCAGGGTGAATTTCTCGCCCGCAAAGTCATAGTCGGTCGGGCCAACGGACCAGCCGCCTTCGTATTTCTGCACCTTGCCGCCCATCGCCTGCGCGATGATCTGGTGGCCGAAACAGACGCCGACGACCGGGACATGGGCCGCATAGGCGGCGCGGATGAACTCCTCCAGCGGCGGGATCCAGGCATGCGGCTCATACGCGCCAAAGCGCGACCCGGTGATCAGCCAGCCGTCGCAGTCATGCACGCTTTCCGGAAACTCGTTCCGCAGGACGGCCCAGCGGCGGAAGGTCAGGCCCTTGCCCGCAAGCAGGGTCTCGAAGAAATCCGGGTAGTCGCCCATGTCGTCGCGCAGGGCGTCAGGGCTTTCACCGGTCTGAAGGATGCCGATCTGCATAGGTCTTGTCCCGTGTTGGCCTGTGCTGAAGGTGGGACGAAGCCCCCCCGATGGTCAAGGGGGGGCCGCGCGGTCACACGGTGTCGAGATACAGCTCCACCCGCTCTTCCGGGGTCAGCTCGGCCAGATAGTGCAGCTCTTGCCGCTTGGTCTGCACCAGATTGCGGATCAGCTCTTTCGGCAGAAAGCGGTAAAGCGTGTCCGAATGCTCGAACGCGTCAATCGCGGCTTCCCAGCTTTCGGGGATCTGCGGCAGTTCCATCGCATAGGCGTTGCCATTGACCGGAGCGGCTGGTTCGATCTCGTCCTCAAGGCCAGTCAGCGCGGCCCCAAGGATTGCGGCCAGCATCAGGTAGGGGTTCACGTCGCCCCCCGCCACGCGATGTTCGATCCGCCGGGCCGAGGGGTTGCCCGCCGGAATGCGGATGGCCGCCGTGCGGTTCTCATAGCCCCAGCTGATCGCCGTTGGCGCGTGCTTGTCGGGCACCAGGCGTTCGTAGCTGTTGAAATGCGGCGCGAACAGCAGAGTGGAATCGTGCATCGCGGCAAGACACCCGGCCACGGCATAACGCAACTGTGCAGTGCCTTTCGGGCCGCCTGAGTCAAAGATGTTGTCGCCCTTGGCATCCAGCACCGAGAAATGCGTGTGCAGGCCGGACCCGGAGTATTCGGCATAAGGCTTTGCCATGAAGCTGGCAGCGAACCCGTGACGGCGGGCCAGGCCCTTGACCAGCATCTTGAAAAGCCAGGCATCGTCGGCGGCCCGCAGCGGGTCGTCGCAGTGCATCAGGTTCACTTCGAACTGGCCAAGTCCGGTTTCCGACGTGGTGGTGTCGGCCGGGATGTCCATCGCCTCACAGGCGTCATAGAGGTCGGTGAAGAAGGTGTCGAAGGCGTCCAGCGCGCGGATCGACAGCGTCTCGGCGGCCTTGCGGCGCTTGCCACTACGGGGCGAGGCGGGGACCTGCATGGTTTTCCCTGAGTCGTCGATCAGGAAGAACTCCAGCTCCATTGCACAGACCGGGGTCAGGCCCTTGGCCTTGTAGCGCTGGACGACAGCGTTCAGCGCATGGCGGGGGTCGCCCTCATAGGGGGTACCGTTTTCGCGGAACATCCAGATCGGCAGCAGTGCCGTCGGTGCCTCAAGCCAGGGCATCGGCATGAAGCCGCGTTCGGTGGGCTTCAACACGCCATCCGCGTCGCCCTGTTCGAACACCAGCGGGCTGTCGTCGATATCCTCGCCCCAGATGTCGAGGTTCAGGACCGAGAAGGGGAACCGGGTTCCGTCCTTCACGACCTTTTCGGCAAAGCGGGCTGGCACGCGTTTGCCCCGCGCCTGCCCGTTCAGATCGACGGCGGCCACGCGAATGGTCCGCACGTCGGGGTGCTTTCTAAGATAGTCTTTCATCGTCATGTCGTTATGAGGTCAGGGCACGGCTCCCGCGCCCGCAGCCAGCAATGGCCGCCTCATGCGCAGGTTCGGACCATGCCCTTGGCCCTTCCCCTGATTTTGATCGCCTTGCCCCGCAGGCCTTCTTTTCGGCGTTTCCACGAGGTCCGGGCGGGTGCCCGGAGAATTTGATCAAATCCAGCCTACTACCGGATCAGGTTCGGACGCAAGCGGATTTTGCTTCGGGTGTTGGAGGGAAGGTGCCGGTTCAGGTGCCGGTTCACCCGACCGTAGATAAAGGTCACCAAAAGCGTCAGCAGGATGAAATAGAAGGCGATGATGGGATAGGGGATGAACGGGTTGAAGGTCTTGTCGGCGAAGTAGTTCGCGTAATAGAGCGCGTCGCCCTTCTGCGCAAAGGCCGGAAAGCCCGAAAAATAGACCAGCGTCGTGGCGTGAAACAGGAAGATCGCCTCGTTCGTATAGGCGGGCCAGCCAAGGCGCAGCATGGTCGGCCATTCGATGCGGATGAACTTCTTCCAGCCGGTCAGGCCGTAAGCCTCGGCCGCCTCAAGATCGCCCTTCGGGATCGACTTCAGCGCGCCGTGGAAGATCTCGGCGGAATAGGCGGCGGTGTTCAGGAACAGGACCAGCAGCGCCCCGGCCCAGGCGCGGGTGGTCCAGGAGGTGCTGACTTCGACCCCGAACAGGGTGAACTCCTTGGGAAGCAGGACCAGCGCCTCGTAGGCCAGGAAGAACTGGATGAAGAGGGGCGAGCCGCGGAAGATGAAGACGAACCATTCGGCGGGTTTGCGGACCCATGGGTTGCGGGCATGTTTTGCCAGCGCGATGGCGTTCGCAAGAAAGAAGCCGAACACCAGCGCAAGCACGCCGAAGTAGAGGTTCCAGATCATGCCCGACCCGATCAGGGTGAACTGCTGGCAAAGCGTGAAGTCCGACTTCGGCAACAGGTTCTCGCCGATCCCGATGGACCGCAGGCCGTAAGCCTGGATGGTCTCCCAGCAGGTCATGCGGCGGCCTTTCGCAGCGCTTCGCCGCCCGCCGTCGCCTGACCACGGGTAAGCTTCGCCGTCAGTTTGCCAATCCCGATTTCCGAGATGCGGGTGAAGATCAGGTAGAAGACCAGAAGGCCAAGGAAATACCAGAGCCGCCAGTCGCCATGCGGGTATTCATAGGCCTGCGTCTTCGACCCGCCCAGTTCGCGGGCATAGTAGACGATGTCCTTGACGCCCAGAAGGAACAGCAAGGGCGTCGCCTTGATCAGAATCATCCACAGGTTTCCAAGCCCTGGCAGCGCGTAGACCCACATCTGCGGCACGAGGATGCGGCGGAAGACCTGCGCCCGGCTCATCCCGTAGGCCTCGGCCGTTTCGAGCTGCGCCCGGGGGACTGCCTGCATCGCGCCGTAGATCACGTTGGCAACAAAGGCCCCGAAGACAATGGCGAAGGTCACGACGGCCAGCATGAAGCCGTAGGCCTGGTGCCAGAAGGCCGAGGATTTCGCCAGCGGGACCTTCGCCTCGGGGCAGACGCGAAACTCCAGCCCCTGCCAGGGCCAGATCCCGCCCTCGCAGACAGCAAGATTCTTCACATATTCGATGCCCTGATCCAGCGCGATGACGAAGAAGAGGAAAAAGATGATGTCGGGCACGCCGCGCACCATCCAGATGTAGATCTTGCCCAGCCAGCTGACCGGCGCGATGTGCGACCGGGCGGCCGTTGCCCCCATGAAGCCCATACCAAGCGCTGCTGGGGCTGTAATCGCAAGAAGGAGGAGGACGGTCAGGAAGGACCAGTAGAAATCGACGTGCTTGGCCGAAGTGAGATAGCAGAAGGCCCAGGTCAGGCCCTCGATGGCTTTCGGATCGGCGCAGACTGAGAACATCGGCTGTCCCGGGCGGAGGTCCGAGTTTTCGCAGAAAACTCGTCATTGAACGACGGACACGAGTTTTCTGCGAAAACTCGAAGATTCGCCGGGGCGCAAGCGGACCGCGCCCCGGCAGCGTCGCGCTTAGCAGCCTTCCTTGCCGGCATCGCCCCAGACCTTTGCGTCCGGTCCGAAGTATTCCGCCTTGGTGATCATCGCATCCAGCGTGCCGTCGCACTTCATCGACTTGATCGCCGCGTCGAACTTGCCGCGCAGGTCGTCGTCGCTGTCGCGGAAGCCAAGGCCCACGCCGCCGCCGATCGACTCTTCCTTCTCCAGCAGCACCAGCGCACCGCCCGATTCCGCCGCGATCGGCGCGAGGTAGTCCTTGTCGGCTAGCACGGCCACCGCTTCACCGTTCTTCACGGCGGCAACGGTTTCCTCGGGCGTGGCGTATTCGACGACCGTCATCCCGTTCTCGGCCACGAAGGCGGCCTGGATCGTCGAGGTCTGCGCCGCGACCGGGCCTGACATCAGATCGGTATCCGCCGACAGCGTTAGATACGCGGACGAGGCCGGGGGCAGGTAGCCCGCGCTGAAGTCGATGACTTCCTCACGTTCGTCGGTGATGCTCATCCCCGCGATGATGACGTCATAGTTGCCCGACTGCAGGTTCGGGATGATCGAGTCCCACTCGTTCGTCGTCCACTCGCAGGTCAGGCCCGCGCGCTTGCACAGCTCGTCCCCGAACTCGCGTTCAAAGCCTGCGACTTCGCCGGCGTCGTTGATGAAGTTGTAGGGCGGGTAGGCGCCCTCGGTCCCCAGACGCACGACGTCCTGCGCGAAAGCCGCGCCCGATACGGCCACAAGGGCCGTTGCCAGCAGTAGTTTTTTCATCCGTAGTCTCCCCTATTGGATGGTTTGTCCCCAGTTACTCGAACCAGCGGTTTTCCAGGTTTGCAAGCGTTCCGTCGCGGCGCATGTCGTCCAGCGCCAGGTTCAGTGTCGCGAGGAGCGATCCGTTGCCCTTGCAGACCGCCATGCCGACGCCGTCATCGATGAGAACCTCGGAATAGACGAAGTCGAAGCCGTTCTGATCCAGGAACGCGCTGATGTCCGCGCGCGTCTGAAACGGGCCAAACGCCAGGTCAACCTTGCCGTCCACCAGGGCCTGCAGCACCTCGGGCTCGGTCGGGAACACGACATGGTCATAGCCCATCGTCCGCAGATGCGCCTCTTGCACCGTGCCGGACTGCACCGCCACCAATGCTGCATCCGGCGTCTCGGCATCCGAACGGCCGATATACCATTCGTTCGGATCGGTGCTGTGGTAGGGCTCGGTGAAATCGACCATCGCGCGGCGCGCGTCCGTCACCGCGATGCCGCCCAGGACCACGTCGAACCGCCCCGACATCACGCCCGGGATCAGCTGGTCGAAGTTCGCCAGTTTCCAGTCGCACTTCAGCGCCGCGCGGGCGCAGACCTCGTCCATCACGTCGCGCTCGAACCCGGTGACCACGCCCGCTGCATCGACATAGGTGTATTCCGGAAACGGCGCATCGGTGCCGATCACCACCGGCTCGCTGGCCGCAAGGACCAGCCCGGTCACCAGCGAGGCAATGGCGCCCGCGCAGGCCATCACGCCGCCGTCGCCGACAGAAAGCCGCGCAGGCGTTCGCTTTGCGGGTTGCCGAAGAGGCTTGCAGGCGGGCCCTGTTCCTCGATCCGGCCCATGTGCAGGAAGATGACGTGGTCAGAGCAATCGGCGGCAAGCTTCATGTCATGCGTGACCAGAAGCATCGTCCGCCCCTCATCCGCCAATGCCTTGATCACGCGGACGACCTCCTGCTCCAGCTCGGGGTCAAGGGCGCTGGTGGGTTCATCGAACAAAAGCGCGCGCGGCTCCATGCACAAGGCGCGGGCAATTGCCGCGCGCTGCTGCTGACCGCCGGACAATTGCGCGGGCCAGGCATCGCATTTGTCGACGATCCCGACCTTGGCAAGGTAGTGGCGCGCTTTTTCCTCGACCTCTTTCGGGTCGCGTTTCAGGACCGTGACCGGGGCCTCCATCACATTCTGCAGGATGGTCAGGTGGGACCACAGGTTGAACTGCTGGAACACCATCGACAGGTTGGTGCGGATGCGGGTGACCTGATCGCGGTCGGCCGGGTTGCGACCCAGTCCCTGACCCTTCCAGCGCACCGCTTCACCCTCGAACCGGATCTCGCCCTGCTGGCTGTCCTCCAGCAGGTTGCAGCAGCGCAGCAGCGTCGACTTCCCGGACCCGGAGGACCCGATCAGCGACACGACATGCCCGCGGGGTGCTGTCAGATCGACGCCTTTCAGAACCTCCAGCGGACCATAGCTTTTGTGCAGGTCGCGGATCTGGATGACCGGGGTATCGGCAGGGGCGTCGGGCATTGGGGCTCGGGTTTGAAGGCGGTCTGGTGGGCAAGTAGGGCGCAGTTTTTACATCAATGCAACGCTGATGTTACCGGCGGCAAGGGCGGGCACAGGCATTATGGTCGGATCGGCGCAGCAATATGCTCGGGTGACGGCGGATTGGGCACGGCGAGGTAGTCTGCGACCGGAACCCTGACGAAACCCCTCAGGTGCAGGCAGGCGCGATCTTCGCGGGCAAGGGCCGCGATGGCTTCGCTGACGGCGTCGAAGATCGGAACGGGGTCACGGCCCGTCGCGGTGATGCAGGGCAGGCCCGGGGTCGGATCGGTCTGGGCTATGACGCGCAAGGCGGCAACCTCTGGGTCGTTGCCCTGCAAAAGCGCGTAGGTCACTGCATCCAGTGCGGCGATATCCGCGCGGCCCTCGACGACGGCTTTGGCCGAGAGCCGATGGCCTCCGGTCTGCAGGGCAGGGGGCAGCCTGATCCCAAGCTTTGCCGCATGGGTCTGCGGCGCGGCCCACCCGGATTGCGACAGCGGTTCGTTATAGGCCAGCCGCGCGCCGTCGAACTCGGCCAGTGACTGGCGCGGGTCATCAGCGCGCGCAACGAAGACCGACCGGTAGTATCCCGGCGTGCAGCCCTCGACCGCATAGTCGGGGGTGCCGACATAGGTCACCTTGCCCTGCAGCCGGGCGCGGAACGGATAGCCGCAGGTCTGCGACAGGATCAGGTCGGGCGAGGTCCAGGCGTCCCAATAGGCCTGCTCGCCCCGGGTCAATGCTTCGGGCGCGTCGACCCCGCGTCCGCGCAAGCCCGTCCGGATCAGCGCCCAAAGCCGGTCGTTCGCGACCTGCGCCGGCCCGAAGTCGTACATCCCAAGGCTGGCGATCATTCCTGTTCGGCCCGCTGCCGCGCCAAAGCCGATTCCACATCCGTCAGGCCCAGAAGGTTCGCCACCAGCCGCATCAGCCGGTCCTCATGCGCCTCGCGCAGGCCATCCGCCAGCGCGACGGACCAAAGTGCAGTCATCAGCTCGGCCCGATCCTCCAGCGGCACCGCATCCTTCAGCGCGCGGGTAAATCGGACGGTGTCGGGCGCTTCGCGTTCTAGGTCCTCGGCTTCGGTCCGCAGCTTTGCGGTCGCGAAGGGGTCAAGGCCGTAGCGGCGCGACAGAACCCGGTCGATCCGCTCCACTTCCTCGGCGGCGTAAAGCCCGTCGGTTCGGGCGATGCGGACAAGCAGCGTCGCCAGCGCCAGCTGGGCGTCGGGATCAGGCAGGCGGGCGGGTTCGGGGGCCAGAAGACGGCGGAGAAGATCGATCATCCGCTGAACCTAGGGCTTCGCAGGCGCCTTGGAAAGCCGGGCAAACCGGGTTGTGAGCGCGTGAAGCTCTTCGGCCAGGCCGTAGGGCGGGTTCACGACGAAGAGACCCGACCCTTCCATCCGGTGCCCCTCGCGCACCGGGGGAAAGCGGACCTCGTGGCGCAGGCCGTCGGGGAAGGCTACTTCCAAGGCTTTCAGCATGGCCCCGTGCGCGCCGCCCGTCAGGATCGGATACCACAGGATCAGAAGGCCGACGTTCCACTTGCGATGGATGTTGGCCATGTGGCGCGGGATCGCCTCGTAGTCCGCTTTCACCTCGTAGGACGGATCGATCAGCATCAAGCCGCGCCGGGGCGTGGGGGGTGTCAGCGCCAGCGCGAGGTCAAACCCGTCCCGCCGGTGGACATGCGCGCGCCAGTCCTTGGCAACCCGTTCGAGTGCTGCATGTTCCTGCGGGTGCAACTCGGCCAGGTGCAGGCTATCGCCCTCACGCAACCCCAGCGCCGCAATCAGGGGCGAACCGGGATAGGTTCGTGCGCCATATCCCACCCGCGCCTCATCCAGACGCTGCCGGTAGGGGTGATCTAGGGGAAACAGCGCCTCGGCCAGCGCGATCCCCTTGGCCGCCTCGCCCGTCTTCACCGACTCCTCCGCCCCGAGATCATAGACCCCGCGCCCGGCATGGGTCTCGATATAGCTCAGCGGCTTGTCCTTCCGCGTGAGGTAGTCCAGCACCCAGGCCAAAGCGGCATGCTTGTGAACATCCGCCAGGTTTCCGGCGTGGTAGAGGTGTTGATAGGACAGCATCCGGGTTGCCTAACCGGCCTTGGCCCGCTTGAAAAGCGCCTACCGGCTTGATCCCCTGTCGCGGGCAGCGTAGGAGCGGCGGGACATCAGCAGCGGAGGCGAGATGGAAATCTTCACCTATGAGGGCCTCGTCGCCCTGATGCAGGTCATCGGCATCGACCTGGTGCTGGCGGGCGACAATGCCATCGTCATCGGCCTTGCCGCGGCAGGCCTGCCGAAAGAGCAACGCGCCAAAGCGATCCTGGTCGGAATCATTGCCGCGACCATCATGCGGATCGGCTTTGCGCTGGTCACGACCTGGCTTCTGGCAATCGTGGGGCTTTTGCTGGCGGGCGGCATCCTCCTCCTCTGGGTCTGCTGGAAGATGTGGCGCGAGCTGCGCGACGGGCATGCCGACGAGAACCGCGCCGAAGAGGCGTTGACCGGGCAGGACCTGAACGCCGACGGAACCGTTGCCGGGGGTGCCCCCGTCAAGACCTTCCGGCAGGCCGCGACCCAGATCGTCGTCGCCGACGTGTCGATGAGCCTTGATAACGTGCTGGCCGTCGCCGGGGCTGCCAAGGATCACCCGACGGTGCTGATCATCGGCCTCGTGCTGTCGATCGCGCTGATGGGCCTTGCCGCCAGCTACATCGCGAGCCTGCTGAACAAGCACCGCTGGATCGCCTATGTGGGCCTTCTGATCATCCTCTACGTCGCCCTGAAGATGATGTGGGAGGGCTGGCACGAGGTGCAGCCGTTTGTGATGGGGATGCTGTAGCCGTCCACGCTGGGCAGCCCCGGCCAGCATTGAGAAATCAAGGGGTTGGCTGTGGGCGTTCAGGTGGTGTTAACCATGGGGCCGGGGCCGAGAGCGCCTCGGCCTTTTGCGTTTGGGTGGGGTAAGAGGCGGCCCCGCGCACTTCGCGCGGGGAGAGAACAGTCCAGTGGACTGTTCTCAGCCTCGAAC
>JBGSVS010000394.1:0-4060 GCA_041752895.1 Tabrizicola sp. | reverse complement strand
GCCGCTTTTTCGTGGCCGCCGCCGAGGAAGGCGCCGCCGTCCGGCAAGCTCTGGGCCAGGGGCCGCAGATTGCGGTCCTGTCCGGTCACATGCCGGGCGATACCGAGATGATCGGCGATCTCGACCTCACACCGATGCTGAACAGCCTGGATCAGATCACCCGCCACCTGGAATCGCTGCCGGGCCAGCCCTTCGGCGTGCAGCTTGATACGGGCATGAACCGGCTGGGGGTCGAGGATCTGGAATGGCAGGCCGTCGCCCCCATCCTGGTCGATGCGGGCCCCGAGCTGCTGATGAGCCACCTCGCCTGCGCCGATGAACCGGATCACCCGTTGAACGAGGCACAGCTGAAGGCCTTTCACGCGATGACCGACGGCACCGGCCTGCCGCGCAGCCTTGCGGCGACGGGCGGCATCCTCCTGGGGACCCGCTATCACTTCGACCTGACCCGCCCGGGTGTGGGTCTTTACGGCGGCCTGCCCTTTGCGGCGGCGGTCCCCGTCGTCACGCTGTCGCTGCCGGTGATCCAGACCCGCGAGGTCGCCGTGGGCGAGGCGGTTGGCTACGGCTGCACCTGGGTTGCGGACAAACCATCCGTCATCGCGACAGTCGCGGGCGGCTATGCCGATGGCCTGCCGCGCACGCTGTCGGGCAAGGCGCAGCTTTGGGATGGCGACACGCCCTGCCCGCTTGTGGGCCGCGTCTCGATGGACCTCATCACCGTCGACATCACCCACCTACCCGAAGTGCCGAAATCGCTGGATATCCTTGGCCCCGACCAGCCGGTCGACGCGCTGGCCGATGTCGCGGGCACCATCGGGTATGAGCTTCTGACCGCCCTTGGTCCCCGATACACCCGGCGCTATCAGGAACGCCCGGCATGACTTCGGCCCTTGGCGCGCTTGGCCGCCCGGTCCTGGAAGCCATCGCCGCCGTTGGCCGCGTGGTCCTCTTCGCGGGCGCGATCCTTGGCCATATCCTGCGCCCTCCGTTCTATCTGCGGGAACTTGGGTCCTCGCTGCTGCAGATCGGCTGGTACTCGCTGCCCGTCGTCGGCCTGACGGCGATCTTCACCGGGGGTGCGCTGGCGCTGCAAATCTACGCCGGCGGTTCGCGCTTCAACGCCGAATCCGTCGTCCCCTCCATCGTCGCCATCGGCATGACGCGCGAGCTTGGGCCCGTCCTTGGCGGCTTGATGGTCGCCGCCCGCGTCGCGTCCTCCATCGCCGCCGAGATTGGCACGATGAAGGTGACCGAGCAGATCGACGCGCTGGTCACCCTGTCGACCAACCCTTTGAAATACCTCGCCGTCCCGCGCGTCGTCGCGGCCACCCTGTCGATGCCCGTCCTTGTCGCCGTGGGCGATGCCATCGGGATCATGGGCGGCTGGCTTGTCGGGATCACCCGGCTTGATTTCAACTCTGCAGCCTACCTGAAGAACACCGTCGATTTCCTTGAGGCCTGGGACATCGGCTCGGGTCTGGTGAAGGGGGGCAGTCTTCGGCTTCATCGTGGCACTCATGGGCTGCTACCACGGGATGAACTCGGCCCGGGGCGCGCAAGGCGTTGGCCGGGCGACGAAATCCGCCGTGGTGTCGGCATCCGTACTGATCCTGGCCGCGAACTACATCCTGACAGAAGCGTTCTTCTCGTCATGATCGAACTTCAGGGCGTCCATAAGCGTTTCGGCGAGAACCGGGTCCTGCAAGGGGTGAACCTGAGCATTGCTTCGGGAACCTCGATGGTCATCATTGGCGGATCGGGGACGGGAAAGTCGGTCCTCCTGAAGTGCATCCTGGGGCTGGTGCGCCCGGATCAGGGGACGATCACGCTGGACGGCCAGGATGTGACGAAAGGCGACCGCGACGCCTTCCTCGCCCGGTTCGGGATGCTGTTCCAGGGCGGGGCGCTGATTGACAGCCTGAAGGTCTGGGAAAACGTCGCCTTCCGCCTTTTGCGCGGCCCGAAGGCCCTGACTAAGCCCGAGGCGCACGAGGTTGCGGTGGAAAAGCTGCGCCGCGTGGGCCTGAAGCCCGAGGTGGCCGACCTCTTTCCCGCCGAACTCTCTGGCGGCATGCAAAAGCGCGTCGGCCTCGCCCGCGCCATCGCGGCGGAACCGGAGATCATCTTCTTCGACGAGCCTACCACCGGCCTGGACCCGATCATGGCCGGCGTCATCAACGACCTGATCCGCGAGATCGTGGTCGAAATGGGCGCGACCGCGATGACCATCACCCACGACATGTCCTCGGTCCGCGCGATTGCCGACACCGTCGCCATGCTGCACGGCGGGGTGATCCGCTGGACCGGACCAGCATCGGAAATGGACGCCACGCCAGACCCTTACGTGCAACAGTTCATCCATGGTCGGGCGGATGGGCCGATCGAAAGTGTCCGCTAGACTTCGATTCAAATTGACTTTCTCTTCTGCAAATATCCCACGGGAGGTCTGGAGGGTGTGAAACCCTCCAGTCCGCCGCCAACCAAAGGGACTGCCGTTGAAATACCTCAACCTCGCCCTCCTGATCCTCTTTCCCATCGCCTGGTTCGCCCCGCTCCTGCGCGCCGCGCTCCTGCCGATCTTCGGGATGGACGAGATCAGCGTCATCACCGGCCTCCAGTCGCTGTGGGAATCCGACGCGGCGCTGGCTCTGGCGGTGACGTTCCTCGCGATCTTCGCACCCTATGCCAAGACCATCGGCCTGGCACTTCTGCACTGGAACCTCCTTTCCCCCAAAACCCTCCCGGCGCTGGAAATCCTCGGCAAGCTTGCCATGGCCGACGTCTTCCTGATCGCGCTCTACATCGTCATCGTGAAGGGCGCCGGCTACGTCACCATCGAGACCGCCTGGGGCCTTTATCTCTTCACCGGCTGTATCCTGGCCTCGATCCTGGTGTCCTGGAAATCGAAACCATCGGCCTGACAAGGGCACGCCCCAAATTCCTTCCTCAAGGAATTTTCCATGAATTTTCCTTAGAATTCTTGTCGCTTCCTCGCCTTGATACTGCCCAAAAGTCACGTCACTGTCCCCCCCGATGAAACAGATCGCCGCCTTCACCTGCACTGTCTGCGGAGCCGCCTATCGCAAATGGGCCGGCAAATGCGACGCGTGCGGCGGGTGGAACACCATCGTCGAGGAAGCCCCGCTGTCCTCGGGTCCGAAGTCGCTGGGTGGCAAAGGCCGTGCGATCCCGCTGACCGACCTTGCGACCGAAGAAGCCGCACCCCCCCGCGCCTCCTCCGGCATCGATGAGCTTGACCGGGTCCTCGGCGGCGGTCTCGTGCCGTCTTCGGCGATCCTGGTGGGCGGCGATCCTGGCATCGGGAAGTCCACGCTTCTGTTGCAAGCCGCCGCAAGTTTTGCCCGCAAGGGTCTGAAATGTCTTTATATCTCGGGCGAGGAAGCTTCGGCCCAGGTCCGCATGCGCGCGCAGCGCCTGGGCCTGACCGATGCCAGCGTCCAGCTTGGGGCCGAAACCAACCTCCGCGACATCCTGACCACGCTGGACGCCGAACGTCCGGCGCTGGCGATCATCGACTCGATCCAGACCATGTGGCTGGACAGCGTCGATGCAGCCCCCGGCTCCGTTTCCCAGGTCCGCGCCGCCGCGCATGAGTTGGTGACCTTCGCCAAGCGCCGCGGCGTGGCGATCATCCTTGTCGGCCATGTCACGAAGGACGGCCAGATCGCCGGTCCCCGCGTCGTGGAACACATGGTCGACACGGTCCTCTACTTCGAGGGTGAGCGCGGCCACCAGTTCCGCATTCTGCGCGCGGTCAAGAACCGCTTCGGCCCGGCGGATGAGATTGGCGTCTTCGAGATGACCGGCGGCGGGCTGGCCGAGGTGCCGAACCCCTCGGCCCTGTTCCTTGCCAACCGCGACCAACCCGCCCCGGGATCGGCCGTCTTTGCCGGGATCGAAGGCACGCGCCCGGTCCTGACCGAAGTCCAGGCCCTTGTCGCCCCATCGACCCTCTCCAGCCCGCGCCGCACAGTCGTCGGGCTGGACTCGGGCCGCGTCTCGACGATCCTCGCCGTGCTTGAGGCGCGCTGCGCCA
>JBGSVS010000393.1:0-2327 GCA_041752895.1 Tabrizicola sp. | reverse complement strand
GCCACGGCCCAGGTCGTCGAGGCGACAAGGCCAAGCCGGACGGCCAGCGGGATCAGGGGGGCGAGGGGCAGGGGCATGGAGACCTCCGGGTTGCTGCGGGGACTGTAGGGGCGGAGGGGGTGGGCTGTAAACGGGCGTGAGAGGTGTCCACGGTGGACATTCCGGGTAACCCAAGGGATTTCAACGGCTTGGTCGCCGACGGTAACGGAAATTTAACGGGTGGATTGGCGCGTGCTGAAGAACGAAGAGCGGTATGGCAGCTTTTTGGGACCGCTCCTCGTGCGACTTCGTCTTCTCGTCGCAAGGGTGCGCAGAGCGAGGAGTGACGAAGTCATCGACGCGCGGTCTATTGCGGCGCTGCCAGCCAATCATTCACCGCCTGCGTCATCGCCTCGGGCTTCCTGCCACTGGTATAGTAGCTGGTGAAGGGCACGATCTGCGGCGGGTCGGCCAGCTGAAGCTCGGTCCGGTAGGTGGTGCCATCGCTGTCCGTGCTGGCACCGACGGTCGCCCTAGTCAGCCGGTCGAGCGGATGGCTTTCTGCGCTGAGACCGCGAACCGAGCGCACTGTCCGGGTCAGAAGGCCCGTGGAGCGATCGAAGGTCAGGCGCACCCGCTGCACCATCAGCGCGCCGATCAGAAGCGGCACACCGACGCCGATCAGCAGCATCATCAGTCCGCCGAAAACCTCGCCCGACGCAAGCAGCGCCATGCCGCCGAAGGCAAAGGCCAGCGCCATGACGATCATCATGATGCCGATGAACCAGGGCCGATCCTCGATCATCAGCAGCTGTTCGGTATGGTGGATGACTTTCATGGCAGATCGCGGATCAGGGCGGCGATCTCTTGCGCCGAGGCGTTCCCTTGGGACAGCGCTTCGGCAGCGCGGGCACGCACTTCGGGGGTCTTGTTCTGGTTCAGCTTCCAGGTGCCCTCGACCGAAGTCACCCGGAAGCGGAAGGGCAGGATCATTCGCATCATCCGGGGCATCGCGCCTTCGGTCATCTTGGCGCTGGTCCAGGGGCGCTTGCCGGCTATTCGGGTCTCATGCTCGGCCGACAGGGCATCGACATGGGCGCGCATCGCGTCATCGGGCAGGGGCTCCAACGTACCGCGCAGGTGGACGGCGACGTAGTTCCAGGTCGGGACCTGATCGGGGACTTCCGTGTGCGGGCCATACCAGTCGGGGGAGATATAGGCATCGGAGCCGGAGACGGCGATCAGGGCCGGGGCGGGCAGGTCTGCGCGGGCGATGGGGTTCGAGCGGGCGAGGTGCAGCTCGGCAAAGCTGGCGTCTTCGGTCAGGAGGAACGGGACATGGACAGCAAGGGGGCCATCCGGGCCGTTCACCAACAAGACGCCAAAGCCACGGGCACGGGCGAAGGCGAGGTTCTGGTCGCGCGGGGTTCGGCGGAAGGCGGGGTTGGGGTGCATGGGTGATTCTTTCGGGGCGCGCAGGATGGCAGGAGGACAAAATCCTTCGAAGGATTTTGCAAATCTTTTCGAAAAGATTTGGCACACGACAGGGCAGCGCCAGGACTTGGGCCCGACCCCGGAGGCATCCTGCCCCCGGACCCCCGGGGAGTATTTGGTAAAGGGCAAATGGCTGGGTCTGGAAGGGGACGCAACGGAAAAGGCCGCCGAGGTTTCCCTGGGCGGCCCTAGAAATCCGTCTCGTGCTGCGCAACTCAGCCCTGGCGGGCCTTGTAGCGCTTCTGCGTCTTGTTGATCACATAGACGCGGCCTTTGCGGCGCACGACCTGGCAATCGCGATGACGCGTCTTCAGCGAGCGGAGCGAGTTCGCAACCTTCATCGATCTTCTCCTTGTTCGCGGCGCGTCTGCGCCAGTGAAAACAACGTGCCCCCCTTGCGGGAGGCGGTGAATGGTGGGCGGTACTGGGATCGAACCAGTGGCCACTACGATGTCAACGTAGTGCTCTACCGCTGAGCTAACCGCCCACGTGTCCTTGGCGTTGCCCTGGCCCCTTTCGATGAAACGAAAAGGACGCGGGGCGAACCGCGTCGGTCGGCTGGATCTATACTGACAAGCGCCGGGGCCTGCAAGGGGTTTTGGCTTTCGATAATATGAGGCTATATCGAAGCCGAGGAAAGCGAGGTGCCCGTGGCGCGGACCGAGACCGAGGCCTTTGTCCTGACCCGCCCGGCGCGCCGGATGTCGCCGCTGCTCTTCGCCTCGCCGCATTCGGGGCGGGACTACAGCCCGGAGTTCCTGGCGCAGGTCGTGCTGGACCGCCGCGCGATCCGGTCCTCCGAGGATGCTTTCGTCGACCAGCTGTTTGCCGGGGCCCCTGACCTTGGCGCGCCG
>JBGSVS010000392.1:0-2387 GCA_041752895.1 Tabrizicola sp. | reverse complement strand
CGTGCCCCCGGTCCCCTGGATCGTCATGTAGCGGAAGTTCCCGTCGGGCCGCAGCCGCCCCTGCCCCACGAGGTCCGGGACCTGCATCACCTCGCAGCCCAGACCCACCAGCAGGATGCCCCCGAAATTCGCATTCCTCGCATAGCCCTTCAGCGTGCGCATCAGGGTGTCGTAGCCTTCGTTAACCCCCGACATCCCGCAGCCGGTGTTGTGAACGATGGGCACGAAGCCGTCGATGTTGGGCATCGCTGACAGGATGGGGTCCTTCTCCGCCGCCTCGGCGATGAAACGCGCCACGGACCCCGAGCAGTTCACCGAGGTCAGGATGCCGAGGTAATTGCGCGTCCCCACCTGCCCATCGGCGCGGGGGTAGCCCATGAATTCCCGCGCTGGCAGGGACGGCAACGGCACCGCGCCCTGACCAATGGCGTAATCCGTGCTGTGCGGCCCCATGCCCAGGTTGTGGCTGTGGATATGCCCACCCTCGGGGATATCCTCGGTCGCCTGCCCGATGGACTGGCCATAGCGCAACACGATCTCGCCCTTCGCAATGGGCTGCGTCGCCAGCTTGTGCCCGCGCGGCACCGGGTCCGGCAAGGGAACCGCGACACCCGGCACCGTCGCGCCATTGGCCAGATCGGCCAGCGCAATCACCAGGTTGTCGGTCGCGTGCAGTCGGATCGTCACATCGGCCATCGCGTCACCCCTTGGGCACCCGCTTTTCGTTGACAGGCGGGCCACCGAGTCTAACATGTTAGCATGCTACAGGCACCCCCGACCGAACCACAAGACCCGAACGGTGCGGCGCTTCTGACGCCGCTTGACCGGCTGCAGGGATCGCTTGGGCAAAGGGTCTATCACAGCCTGAAAGAGGCGATTCTGACGCTTGCCTTCCGGCCCGGCGACAGCATCAGGAAGCCCGAAATCTGCGACCGCCTTGGCGTCTCGCGCAGCCCTGTTGCCGATGCCGTGGCCCGTCTTGCCGCCGACGGCCTCGTCGACGTCATCCCCCAAGCCGGGACCTTTGTCACCCGCCTGTCGATGACCGACATCCGCGAAGGTGCCTTCATCCGCGAAGCAATCGAGGTCGCCGCCGCCGAACTTGTGGCCCGGCAGGTCACCGACGACCAGCTGCGCGAGCTACGCCGCAACCTCCGCCTGCAAGAGGCACTGGTGGCCGATGGCGACCGGCAGGGGTTCATGGCGCTCGACGGCCAGATGCACGAGATGATGCTGTCCTTCACCGGCTTTCCCCGCCTGCCGCAGGTCGCGCAAAGCGCATGGCTGTCGGTGCATCGCGCGCGACAGCTGATCCTCCCGGTGGAAGGCCGCCTGCAGGCCACGCTCGACGAACACCGCACGATCCTGGCCGCGTTCGAGGCCCGCGATCCCGCTACAGCCCGCCACGCCGTCCAGCACCATCTGCGCCAGCTTCTGACCTATCTCGCGCCCCTTGAACGCGCCCACCCCGAGCTTTTCGCGGCCCCGAACCCATGATCCCGAACAAACCCCGGTATGCGACCCGCCTCAATGCCTTCAAGCAGAAGGGCGACACGGTTGCCCAGATGATCGCGGCCGCCGGGCGCGTAGGCGGTCTTGACGCGGCCGACCTCAACTTCCCCGACCACTTCGACCACCACAAACCGGCCGAGCTTTCCCGTATCCTTGCCGACAACGGTATGGCGCTGAATGGCCTGGCGATGCGCTATTACACTGATCCCGGGTTTCGGCTTGGGGCCTTCAGCCACCCCGATGTGCGCGTCCGCCGCACGGCCATCGACCTGACGAAACGCGGGCTCGACGCGCTGGCCGCAATGGGCGGGCGGCTGATGACGCTCTGGATGGGGCAGGACGGGTTCGACTACTCCTTCCAGGCCGATTACGCCCGGATGTGGGACGACAGCATCGCTGCCATCGCCGAGGTTGCGGACCACAATCCCGCTGTCGACATCGCCATCGAATACAAGCCGAACGAACCCCGCGCCCATGTGGTGATGCCGGACATGACCACCACTCTTCTGGCCCTGGCCGAGGTTGCGCGACCCAACACCGGCGTCACGCTCGACTTCTGCCACATGCTGTTCGCGGGCGAGATGCCGGCCCGGGCCGCGATGCTGGCGGGACGGAAAAGCCGGATCCTTGGCGTGCACCTGAACGACGGCTACGGCAAGCGCGACGACGGGCTGATCGCGGGGTCCGTCCATCCGGTGCAGACGGTGGAACTGTTCATGGAACTCGACCGGCTGGGCTATGACGGGGTGATCTATTTCGACACCTTCCCCGACCATGGCGGCACTGATCCTGTCGGCGAGGCGCGGGCGAACATCGCGGTCACCGACCGCCTGCGCGCCCTATCGCGGACGCTTGCGGCGAACGCCGATCTCGCC
>JBGSVS010000391.1:0-4988 GCA_041752895.1 Tabrizicola sp. | reverse complement strand
GCCCGAGATCACGCCGGCCACTCCGTTCGGCGCACCCCTGACCTCCGCCGCCAGCCGCCAGCCGGCCAGAAGGACGCCGCACATCAACAGCACATAGCCCGAGACGACTGCCCGCGCGGTGTCCTCGCTGACCCCGGTCAGGACCCAGAGGCCCAGCGGCAAGCCAATCGCCGCCCCGCCCAGCAGCCAGCCGACCCGCTTCCAGTCCACATCCGGCCCTGCCCCCTTGGCGTGTTGCAGGGACATGACCGTTTCCAGAATGACAACAACCGCGACAAAATTAAGTGGATTGGTCACAAGACTGGAGGCCGCGATCAAAAGCGCCGAGAAGCCGAAGCCGGAATAGCCCCGCACGAACCCCGCCACCAGGCAAGAGACCGCCAGCCACACCAGCGCCAGCGGCTCAAGGTCAAACGGCACCGCGAAGGCCCGGAATTTTCGTCGAAAATTCGTGCACCGTCAGACCACTTGCGGCCGCATGTCGGCCTTCGAGATCCCCGCGACCTCGACCGGCTTTTTCATTGCGTCACGGCGGAAGGGCTCGCCCAATTCCTGGTTGATGAGGGCCTCGATCAGGGTGGTCTTGCCGTGGGTCATCTGGTCGTCGATGGCCTTGTTCAGCGCCGCCGTCAGCTCCTCCATCGTCCGCGCCTGCACGCCCTGCAGCCCGCAAGCCTTGGCGATCCCGGCGTAGCTGACCCCGTCATCCAGTTCGGTGCCCACGAAGTTGTCGTCATACCACAGCGTCGAGTTCCGCTTTTCCGCCCCCCACTGGTAGTTGCGGAAGACGACCATGGTGATCGCGGGCCATTCCTTGCGGCCGATGGCGGTCAGTTCCGTCACCGCGATGCCGAAGGCGCCGTCCCCCGCAAAGCCCACCACGGGGGTATCCGGGCAGCCGATCTTCGCGCCGACAATCGACGGCAAGCCGTAGCCGCAGGGGCCGAATTGGCCCGGAGCCAGGTATTTCCGCCCCGCCTCGAAGGACGGATAGGCGTTGCCGATGGCACAGTTGTTGCCGATGTCGGACGAGATGATCGCCTCGCGCGGCAGCGCCGCCTGGATCGCGCGCCAGGCCATGCGGGGCGACATCCACTCTGGCTTTGCATCCCGGGCGCGCTGGTTCCAGCTGGTGCCGGGGTCGTCCTGTTCGTGGTCCATCGAGGACAGTTCCTGCGCCCAGGCCGATTTCTTCTGCGCGATCAGCGCCTTGCGCTCGGCCCGACCCGCATCGCCAGCCGTCTTCGACAGGCGCGAAAGAATGCCCTCGGCCACTTTCTTCGCATCGCCCACGATCCCCACCGTCACCGGCTTGGTCAGCCCGATCCGGTTCGGGTTGATGTCGACCTGAATGATCTTGGCGTCCTTCGGCCAGTAGTCGAGCCCATAACCCGGCAAGGTCGAGAACGGATTCAAACGCGTCCCCAGCGCCAGCACCACGTCGGCCTGCGCAATCAACTCCATCCCTGCTTTCGAGCCGTTGTAACCCAGCGGCCCGGCAAACAGCGGGTGGCTTCCGGGGAAGGCGTCGTTATGCTGGTAGCCCACGCAAACCGGCGCGGTCAGCCGTTCGGCTAAAGCCATCGAGGCCGGGATTGCCCCCCCGATCACCACACCCGCGCCGTTCAGGATCACCGGAAACTTGGCGCTGGAAAGCAGTTGCGCCGCCTGCGCCATCGCCCCTTCGCCGCCCGAGGGACGTTCAAACTCCACCACCGCCGGCATCGGCACGTCGATCACCTGAGTGAAGAAATCCCGCGGCATGTTGATCTGCGCCGGGGCCGACTGGCGCTTGGCCTGCAGGATCACGCGGTTCAGCACCTCGGCCACGCGGGAGGCATCGCGGACCTCTTCCTGATAGCAGACCATATCCTTGAACAGCGCCATCTGTTCGACTTCCTGGAAGCCGCCCATCCCGATGGTCTTGTTCGCAGCCTGCGGGGTCACGAGCAGCAAAGGCGTGTGATTCCAATAGGCTGTCTTCACGGCGGTGACGAAGTTGGTGATCCCCGGCCCGTTCTGGGCGATCATCATCGACATCTTGCCGGAGGCCCGGGTGAACCCGTCGGCCATCATCCCGCCCGAGCCTTCGTGGGCGCAGTCCCAGAAATGGATGCCCGCCTTGGGGAAGATGTCCGAGATCGGCATGAAGGCCGAACCGATGATCCCGAAGGCATGCTCGATCCCGTGCATTTGCAGCACTTTTACGAAGGCTTCCTCGGTCGTCATCTTCATCGTCGTTCTCCCATGTCGCATGCGGCCCGATAAGGCCAGTTGGCACTACCCTAGCCGTCTGGCTCAGCAAGACTTAGGGCCAGTTACCCCAGCCCAGTATGTCCAGCCCTGTCACAATGCCCTGGCGATCCGCGCGACACCTTCCGCGATCTTCTGCGGCGCGATCGAAGAATAGGCGAGGCGGTAGAAATTCCGCGGTCCGTCGCCCGCAAAGAACGCCCGCCCCGGCTCGATCAGCACGCCGTCTGCCCGCAGTCGAAGCGCCAAAGCCTCGGTGTCCACACTGTCGGGTGCGCGCATCCAGAAGCTGGAGCCACCGAAGCCGCCCTGCCCTGCCACGGTCAGCCCCTCGGCCGCGATGGCCTCGGCCATGACCTGGCGGCGGCGGCGGTAGGCGTTCTTCATCCGGTTGACCAGCGCATCGTAGTGCCCGAGGCCCAGGAAATAGGCCATGGTCCGCTGGATATGGCCGGGCGGGTGCTTCAGCATCAGACCCCGCAAGGCGCGGGCTTCGGCAATAAATCCCGGCGGTCCAACCAGATAGCCAAGGCGCAGGCCCGGGAAGACGGATTTCGAGAAGCTTCCGGCGTAGATCACCCGGCCCCCCCGATCCAGCGACTTCAGCGCCGGAGCGACAGGCTTCAGGAAGGACATCTCGAATTCGTAATCGTCCTCGATGATGATGAAACCTTGCGTCTCGGCGGCCTCCAGCAGGGCCACGCGGCGGTCAACGGGCATGGTGGCGTTGGTCGGGCACTGGTGTGAGGGGGTGGTGAAGACCACATCTGCGTCAAGGACTTGTGGCGGAAGGCCCTGGGCGTCGACGTCCATGGGGACTGCGGTGGCCCCCGTCGCAGCCACGATGGCGCGCCAGGCTGGGTAGCCCGGGTTTTCCACCACGGCGCGGCGACCGGGGGCGAGAAGCGCGGTTGCCGCAATCCAGAGCGCGTTCTGCGCGCCCATGGTCAGCAGCACCTCGTCCTCGCGCGCCGCGATGCCCCGGCGGGGCAGGATGGTGCGCAGAAGTTCCTGGATCAGCAGCGGGTCGTCGCGGTCGTAATAGTCGGTGGTCAGTGCCGCGAAGTCGCGCTTGCCAAGGGCGCGGAGCGCGCATTGCCGCCAGTTCTGGTGGTCGAACAGCGTCGGGTCGGCCTGGCCGTAGATGAAGGGCCAGGGGTAGCGGTCCCAATCCTCGGGACGTTCCACCTTGGGGACAAGGGTAAAGCGCCCTTGCGTCAAGCCCTTGAAATCGATGGCCTCGGCCCGGGGCTCGGACTGGGGAAACTCGGGGGCCAAGGGGGCGGTGTCCGAGACGAAATAGCCCGACCGCCCTTGCGCGGTCAGGTAGTCCGAGGAGACGAGGTCGGCATAGGCAAGCGTCACGGTGATCCGGCTGACGCCAAGGTGTTCGGCAAGACCACGCGACGACGGCATCCTAGCTGCGGGGCGGAAGCGGCCCGTCAGGATGCCTTGCGTGACCATCGCGCGGATCTGCTGTTGCAGCGAACCCGAGGCTCCGGGGGTCAGGTAGAAGGCTTCGGGCGGAATGGTGGCCATGGCAGGTCCGGGCACAGGATAGGTCCAGATCAAGCCGCGCGGCCCGGGGGGGAGTCAAGCGACACTGCTCGGACTTTTTGCGCTGGCATGATCAGTCGCATTGCTATCGGCCGCAGAAATGCTAACACCTGCGGGCCTGAAGAGTTGCCCCGACAAGGGCCCCGCCAAGGCTGATCCGAAGCTGCCGCCCGCGCGCGGCCACTCCAAAGGCCAAGATGCCCAACCCAACGCCCCGCTCTGCCCGCGACTGGCTGACCACCCTCGCGCGCTACCGTGAACCGTCGACTCGCCGCAGCCTGTGGGAGCTTGCTGCAACGCTGGTCCCGTTCGTGGTGCTTTGGGTCCTTGCCTGGATGGCGCTGTCGGTCAGCCCCTGGGCGGCCCTGGCGCTTGCGGTGCTGAACGGCGGGTTTCTGGTCCGCATCTTCATCATCCAGCATGACTGCGGGCATGGGGCGTTCCTGCCAAACCGCACCGCGCAGGACTGGTTGGGGCGGGCGCTGGGGGTGCTGACGCTGACGCCCTATGACGTGTGGCGGCGCACGCATTCCATCCACCACGCCCATCACGGCGACCTGGACGCCCGTGGCATCGGCGATGTCCTGACCCTGACGATCGAGGAATACCGGTCGCGCGGCTGGTGGGGGCGGCTGATGTATCGGCTCTACCGTCATCCGTTGGTGATGTTCGTTCTGGGTCCCAGCTACCTTTTCATCCTGCAGAACCGCCTTCCGCTGGGATTGATGCATTCCGGCTGGCGCTACTGGACGTCCGCGATGGGCACCAATGCGATGATCGCGATAGCCCTCGGCCTGATCCTGTGGTTTGGCGGTCTTTGGCCGGTCCTGTTGATCTACCTGCCTACGTCGGTCATCGCCGCTACCATCGGGGTGTGGCTCTTCTACGTCCAGCACCAGTTCGAGGAGACGCACTGGTCCAAGGGCGACGACTGGCAGCTGCACGATGCCGCTTTGGAGGGCTCGTCCCACTACATCCTGCCGCAGCCGTTGAAGTGGTTCTCCGGCAATATCGGCATCCACCACGTCCACCACTTGTATTCCCGCATCCCGTTCTACCGCCTCCCCGAGGTCATCCGCGACCACCGCGCCCTGGCCGAAGCGCAGCGCCTGACGGTGCGTGAGAGCCTGCGGTCGGTGAACCTGCACCTGTGGGACACGGTGGAGGGGAAGCTCATG
>JBGSVS010000390.1:0-2084 GCA_041752895.1 Tabrizicola sp. | reverse complement strand
TTGGGGCAGGGCGCGAGGTGCTGCACGCCCAGCCGGTCAACTTTGCGCTGGATCACCGCAGCGGCCTGGGCGATCCGCGCGGGCAGATCGGGCATCGGCTGGCCTGCGACATGCATCTGTTGTCGGTGGACGGAGACGTGGTGCAGAACCTGCTTTACTGCATCAAGCGCTGTGACCTGGAATTGGCGGGGATTGCGTCGTCGGCCTATGTCTCGGCGATTTCGTCGCTGGTTGAGGATGAACAGGAGTTGGGAGCGGCCTGCATCGACATGGGCGGCGGGGCCACGGGCATCTCGATCTTCATGAAGAAGCACATGATCTATGCGGATTCGGTGCGGATGGGCGGGGACCATGTGACCTCGGACATCTCAAAGGGTCTGCAGATCCCGATGGCGACGGCCGAGAAGATCAAGACGCGGCATGGCGGGCTTTATGCCACCGGCATGGACGACCGCGAGATGATCGACATCGGCGGCGACAGCGGCGATTGGGAAAAGGACCGTCGGCAGATCAGCCGGACCGAGCTGATCGGGATCATGCGGCCCCGGGTCGAAGAGATCCTGGAGGAAGTCCGCGCCACGCTGGACGTGGCGGGCTTTGACACGCTGCCCAGCCAGCAGATCGTGCTGACGGGTGGCGCAAGCCAGATCCCGGGGCTGGACGGCATTGCGACGCGGGTCCTGGGCCAGCGGGTTCGGCTGGGGCGGCCCTTGCGCGTGCAGGGTCTGCCGCAGGCGGCGACAGGGGCGGCTTTCGCCTCGGCGGTCGGGCTTTGCTTGTTCGCAGCGCATCCGCAGGACGAATGGTGGGACTTCGAAATCCCGGCTGAGCGTTATCCGGCGCGGTCCTTGCGGCGGGCCGTCAAATGGTTCAAGGACAACTGGTGACCACTATATCCACGCGCCTAGGGCGAAATACCGCTGAATTCCGGGGTTTGACCCCCATATTTCGTGGTTTGCCGCGCATTTTCGCGTGACCTTTGCGATGGTTGTGGATAGAATCGGGGATAAGTCGGCCTTCTGCGAGGGTTTTTGCGCAGAAAGGACCGGAAACAGGCGGCGGACAAAGGGACAGGCAAACCCATGGCACTCAATTTAACGATGACTTCGGAGCGTGAAGAGCTGAAGCCGCGCATCACCGTGTTCGGTGTGGGCGGTGCGGGCGGCAACGCGGTGAACAACATGATCGACAAGGCGCTGGAAGGCGTCGAGTTCGTCGTGGCGAACACCGACGCGCAGGCCTTGCAGCAAAGCCGGGCAGGCGCGCGCATCCAGATGGGTGTCAAGGCGACGGAAGGTCTTGGGGCAGGTGCCAGGCCGACGGTGGGGGCCGCTGCGGCGGAAGAGACGATCGAAGAAATCGTCGACCACCTGGCGGGCGCGCATATGTGCTTCATCACGGCTGGCATGGGTGGCGGCACCGGAACCGGCGCGGCCCCGATCATCGCGCAGGCCGCGCGGGAACTGGGCGTGCTGACGGTTGGTGTGGTGACCAAGCCCTTCCAGTTCGAGGGCGGCAAGCGGATGCGGCAGGCCGAAGAGGGTATCGAAGCCCTGCAAAAGGTCGTCGACACGCTGATCATCATCCCGAACCAGAACCTGTTCCGGCTGGCGAATGAACGGACCACGTTCACCGAAGCCTTCGCGATGGCTGACGATGTCCTTTATCAGGGCGTCAAGGGCGTGACCGACCTGATGGTGCGGCCCGGCCTGATCAACCTCGACTTCGCTGACGTGCGCGCGGTGATGGACGAAATGGGCAAGGCGATGATGGGCACCGGCGAAGCCTCGGGCGAAGATCGCGCGGTTCAGGCGGCAGAGAAGGCGATTGCCAACCCGCTTCTGGACGAGATTTCGTTGAACGGCGCCAAGGGTGTGCTGATCAACATCACCGGCGGGCACGACCTGACGCTGTTCGAGCTGGACGAAGCCGCGAACATCATCCGCGAGAAGGTGGACCCCGAGGCGAACATCATTGTCGGCTCGACGCTGGACACCGCGATGGAAGGCCGCATCCGCGTGTCGGTCGTCGCGACCGGCATCGACGCTTCGGCGGCCAACAAGGCCGAGCCGCCGGTGGCGCGC
>JBGSVS010000389.1:0-5871 GCA_041752895.1 Tabrizicola sp. | reverse complement strand
CGCGCCGGTCCGGAAGCCCTCGGGCAGCTCGGTGTCCGGGGCCAAAGGGGCAACCCGGGCCGTGCCAAAGCGGAAGGGCTGGCCCGGATCGACATCGATGCGAATCGCCCGGATCGCGCGCGGAGCCTCAAGCGCCGGAATCGCCGCCGCCTCGCGCCCGTCGATCCGGATGCGGATATCGACCGAATAATGCCCCCTGGCATAAAGTGCGGCCAGAATCCGCGCGTAATCCGACCGCGCTGCCGCCAGAAGGTCCTGCGGATCGGTCTGCCCCTGCGCCTGCAGCGACTGCACCATGGACGCTTCGCTGACTGCCTCGGTCAGAACTTCCGACCCGCCCGCAACGACGATGTCAAGCTGGTCAAGTGCGACCGCACCCGATGCGAAAAGCGTGACGACGCCCGCGACAAAGGCCGATGCCAATGCCGTCCGCAAGCGCATCACTGCTGGACCGGCAGACATCCGGACAGACCCCTTTCAGCGGCTGATGCCCGGACTATCGCAGCTTGTCCGGACGCGGGCAATTAGCCCAGCAGCGCATGGGCAAACTTGTGAAGGGGGCTGCGGGTTCCCTCGCTGCCGCGTCATCTGCCTGTGACATGGCAGTGGCAAGGCTGTCGCAAAACGAGGGACCTGCCATGAACGATGCCGCCTACGACCTTGACGAAGCCTATCAGATCCACGGGCCCGAGGACGCGCGCCGCATGTATGGCGACTGGGCACCGACCTATGACGAAAGCTTTGGCGCGGCCTGGGGCTACATCGCTCCGCGCGAGATTGCCGCGATCCTGAAGGACGAGATTGGCACAGGGGCCGAAATCCTCGACATCGGCGCGGGGACGGGCCTTGTCGCCGAAAACCTGCGCGGGCTGACGGTCGACGCGCTGGACATCACGCCCGAGATGCTGGACATCGCGCGGCCCAAGGGCCTTTACCGCAATCTGATCCTTGGCGATCTGACGCAGACCCTTCCGCTTGCCGATGCCGCCTACGACGCGGTGATCAGCTGCGGCACCTTCACCCATGGCCATGTCGGCCCGGAATGTTTCCCCGAGCTTCTGCGCATCACCCGCCCGGGCGCTGTCTTCGCCTGCGGCACCATCGGCCCGGTCCTTGACGGCGCGGGCTTTGGTTCCGAACTGGCGCGGCTGGTCGCCCATGGCAAGATCACCCCCGTCGCCTGGCGCGACATCCCGATCTACGAAGGCGCGGATCACCCGCATATCCATGACCGGGGCCTCGTGATGGTGTTCCGGCGGGTGTGATCCGCCTTCCGGGATGATCACCCAAGCTTGACGTCGACCGATGGGCCGGGCCAACTCGGAAACGCCCGGCACAGTGCGGTGATCACATGCGAAGCTACAGGAATTCCGATCCCATTCCGCCAATCATGCAAGGATCGCCCCCTCCACCCGGGATGCGTCTTCCGCTGATCGACTGGGACCGGGCCCCCTGGAACCGCTGGTCGTTCCAGCACGTCCGCGAGATCGTGCCCTCGGCCCAGATCCGGCGAGGCGACGTCGTGACCGCCCTGCCCGCTGCGACCGGGACGCTGGAAAGTCTCGGCTTTCGCGGTCCGGACGGTGAACGAACCACCTTTGGCCAGATGCTGGATGACACCTATACCGATGCGATGCTGGTCTGGAAGGACGGCAAGGTCCTGCACGAAAGCTATCACAACGGGATGACCCCGCAGTCCGTGCATCTGCTGCAATCCGTCAGCAAGTCGGTGACCTCCGCCACGGCTGGCTGCCTGATCGGTCAGGGGCTTCTCGATCCCGCTGCCCCCGTGACCCAGTATCTGCCCGAACTCACCGCAACCGCCTGGAACGGTGCCACCCTGCAGCATGTCCTCGATATGACCTCCGGGACACGCTACTCTGAAGACTACGAAATCCGCGACAGCGATGTTGGCAAGACCGATTATGCTTCGGGCTGGAAACCCGCGCCCGAGGGGGTTGATGTCACAACCTGGCCAGACTGCATGTGGGACCAGATCCTTGGCCTGAAGGTGGCCGAGGCGGAACACGGTCAGCGGTTCAACTATCGCTCGATCGAAACCGACGTGCTGGCCCATGCGATGGAGAGGGTCACCGGCCAACGTCTGCCTCAGTTGATTTCTGAGCATCTTTGGCAACCCATGGGCTGCGAAGAGGACGCCACGATCACCGTGGATCGCGCTGGCTACGGCCTTGCCTGCGGCGGGATCAGCGCAAGCCTGCGCGACATGGCGCGCTTTGGCCTCATGCTTCTGAACAATGGCAAGCTGGGCGACCGTCAGATCGTGCCCGAATTCTGGTGCCAGGACATTCGCCACGGGACGCATGGACTTTATGACGCTGAAAACTACCGGGACTGGCCAAACGGGGCCTACCGCAACCAGTTTTGGGTCGAAGACAGCCGCCTGGGTCGCCACTACTGCTTTGGCGTCTTCGGCCAGATGGTGATGATCGCGCCCGACAGCGGGCTGATGGCCGTCAAGCTATCGACCTGGCCCGACTTCCTGGACCCCGGGTTCTCATCCGCCGCCATCCTTGCGCTGAATGCCGTCGAGGCCGCGTTCGCAGCCTAGATCCGCTACCGGGTCCCGTCAGGGAATCGTCTTGCATTGCGTCAGACCCTGGCCTATATCCCCCTCAACAGCTGCTTCGGGGTCCAAACCTGAAGCTACCGAAAGTCACGGGCGGGCCGCTGGGTCCGCTTTTTTGTTTCTGGAACCCGATGTCCGACCTGATCGCCAAAACCTCCATCGACCGCCGCCTGGCCGACATTGTCGGTCCGGTGATCGAAGGACTTGGTTTTGAGCTGGTCCGCATCCGCCTGATGGGCGGCAAGACGCGCATCCTGCAGATCATGGCCGACCGTCCCGATGGCGGGATTGGCGTCGATGAGTGCGGCGACATCTCTACCGCCGTCTCCGCCGTTCTGGACGTCGAAGACCCGCTTGAGGACAACTACGTCCTTGAAGTCTCGTCCCCCGGCATCGACCGGCCGCTGACCCGGCTGAAGGATTTCGAGATGTGGAAGGGCTGGGAAGCCCGGATCGAGACGACTGAGCTGATCGACGGCCGCCGTCGCTTCAAGGGCGATCTGGCTGGGGTTGAGGGCGAAGAGGTCCTGATCACCATCGAGGATTCGGGCGAAGAGGTCACCATCGGCCTTCAGTTCGACTGGCTTTCCGACGCCAAGCTGATCCTGTCCGACGCGCTGATCGCCGAGATGCTGCGCCAGAAGAAGGTCTCCGAACCGACCGACGGCCAGTTCGACGAGATCGAGGAAATTGACGGGGATGAGGATGAAGAGCCTCAGCCCGAGACGAAACACTAGGGAGTAGACCCATGGCAATCACCTCCGCCAACCAGCTGGAGCTTCTGCAGACCGCCGAAGCCGTGGCCCGCGAAAAGATGATCGACCCGGACTTGGTGATCCAGGCGATGGAGGACAGCCTCGCCCGCGCCGCCAAGTCGCGCTACGGCGCCGAGATGGACATCCGCGTCAAGATCGACCGCAAGACCGGCCGCGCCAGCTTTACCCGCGTCCGCACGGTCACCGAGGAAGACCTGATCGAAAACCACCACGCCCAGATCACGGTGAAGCAGGCCAAGTCCTACCTCGCCGACCCGCAGATCGGCGACGAAGTGATTGACGAAGTGCCCCCCGTTGACCTGGGCCGCATCGCCGCGCAATCGGCCAAGCAGGTGATCCTGCAGAAGGTCCGCGAAGCCGAACGTGACCGCCAGTTCGAGGAATTCAAGGACCGTAAGGGCACCATCATCAACGGCGCCGTGAAGCGCGAGGAATACGGCAACGTCATCGTCGACATCGGGCGCGGCGAAGGCATCCTGCGCCGGAACGAAAAGATCGGCCGCGAAGCCTACCGCATCGGCGACCGCATCCGCTGCTATATCAAGGACGTCCGCCGCGAAGCCCGCGGCCCGCAGGTCTTCCTGTCGCGCACCGACCCGCAGTTCATGGCCGAACTTTTCAAGATGGAAGTGCCGGAAATCTATGACGGCATCATCGAGATCAAGGCCGTGGCCCGTGACCCGGGTTCGCGCGCCAAAATCGCCGTGATCTCTTACGACAACTCCATCGACCCCGTGGGTGCCTGCGTCGGTATGCGCGGCTCCCGTGTTCAGGCCGTGGTGAACGAACTGCAGGGCGAAAAGATCGACATCATTCCGTGGAACCAGGACACTGCGACGTTCCTCGTGAACGCGCTGCAGCCAGCCGAGGTTTCGAAAGTCGTCTTCGACGAAGAGGCCGGGAAAATCGAAGTCGTGGTCCCGGATGAGCAGCTGTCGCTTGCCATCGGCCGTCGTGGCCAGAACGTCCGTCTGGCAAGCCAGCTGACGGCGCTGGACATCGACATCCTGACCGAAGCCGAAGAATCGCAGCGTCGCCAGGCCGAATTCGCCGAACGCACCAAACTGTTCATGGATTCGCTCGACGTTGACGAGATGATGGCCCAGCTTCTGGTCGCCGAAGGCTTCACCAATCTGGAAGAAGTGGCCTACGTCGACCTTGACGAGCTTCTGTCCATTGACGGCTTCGACGAAGGCACCGCAGGAGAGTTGCAGGCCCGCGCCCGCGACTATCTTGAGGCTGCCAATGCCAAGGCGATGGAAAACGCCCGCGCCATGGGGGTTGAGGACAGCCTGGTGAACTTCGAAGGCCTAACGCCGCAGATGCTGGAAGCTCTGGCTCAGGACGGGATCAAGACGCTGGAAGACTTCGCCACCTGCGCCGACTGGGAACTGGCAGGCGGCTGGACGACCGAGAATGGTCAGCGCAAGAAGGACGAAGGGGTCCTTGAAAAGTTCGAGATGTCGCTTGAGGAAGCGCAGACTCTGGTCATGACCGCCCGCGTGATGCTGGGCTGGGTCGATCCGACGGAACTGGAGCAGCCCGAAGCAGAGGCTGCCGCAGACGAGGAGGCCGAGGCCTGATTTCAGGCCTCGGGGACACGCGTTGACGCGCGGCGGCCGGGAAAAAGAACGGGACGAACCGGAACGCAAGTGCATTGCGACCGGGGAAAGCCAGCCGAAGGCGGGGTTGATCCGCTTTTGCCTGGGTCCTGACGGACAGATCGTCCCGGACGTGCTGGGCAAGCTGCCCGGACGCGGGATTTACGTCTCGGCCGACCGCGCGGCGCTGGACAAGGCGGCGAAGAAGAACCTCTTCTCCCGCGCGGCCCGCCAGCCGGTGAAGGTGCCCGACGGGCTCGGCGATCTGGTCGAGGCGCTGGTGTTGCAGCGGACCATCGACATGCTGTCGATGGCGCGCAAGGCGGGTGACGCGGTCACCGGCTACGAGAAGGTGAAGGACTGGCTGGTCAAGGGCTCGGCGGCAACGCTGATCCAGGCCAGCGACGGGTCGGAACGGGGCAAGACCAAGCTGCACGCGCCCGATGGCGCAAAAGGCTTTGTCGGCTGCCTTACGGCTGGGGAAATCGGTTTGGCATTCGGGCGCGAACGTGCGATACACGCCGCGCTTGCCGCTGGTGGACTCAGAACTCGTGTTGTAGAGGAAGCGGCAAAACTCGCCGGTCTGCGTGGGCAATTGCCTATTCAGACGGACGGGAATGACGGCGGCGAGCCCGCCATGAAGGATACGAAGAACGCATGAGCGATACAGACGGCAAGAAGCCTCTTGGCCTTGGTGGTGGTGCACCCCGTTCCGGACAGGTGAAGCAAAGCTTCAGCCATGGCCGGACCAAGAGCGTCGTGGTCGAAACGAAGCGGAAGCGCGTGGTTGTTCCTGCCGCCGCCCCGAAGCCCGGCACCGCCGGCTCGGGCTCTTCGTCCACGCCCACCAACTACGGTGACCCGTCGAAACGGCCCGCCGGCATCTCGGATGCCGAGATGGACC
>JBGSVS010000388.1:0-4622 GCA_041752895.1 Tabrizicola sp. | reverse complement strand
GCTCGGCGGGCGCGTACAGCGGCACCAGTCGAGCCTGCGCTGCCCGTCCCCGCAACAGCCGTTCGCGCAACAGCCGCGTGTTCGACCGGTCTGACGATTCCGGCACCCAGCGTTCGTCGTTCAGGACAACCGCCACATTGGCCCAGTCGAGGTCCACCCCAGACAAGGTGTCGAAGATCGGCCCCGGCGTGGTCCCGCCCGGCACCGAAAGCGTCGCCTTCCCTTCCCGCCGCAGGAAATCCGCCAACTGCCCGGCGATGGTGTTCGCGAGGCCCAGCATCAGAAATTCGCGGTCCGGGTAGGTTTCCAGCTTCATTCGCGGATCTCCCGCCAGCGTCGCCCGTCGCGGTGCATCAGCATCAACGCATCTTCCGGCCCCGAGGATCCCGGGTCATAGGTCTGCGGCTTGTCGCCGCGCCCTTCCCAGCCCTCGATGATCGGATCGGTCCAGGCCCAGGCGGCCTCGACCTCGTCGCCGCGCATGAACAGCGTCTGGTTGCCGCGGATCACGTCCATGATCAGGCGTTCATAGGCATCCGGCACATCCTCGGCCTCATCCCCCAGCGCCTCGGCGAAGGACATGTCCAGGGGCACCTGCATCAGGCGCATGCCGCCCGGGCCGGGTTCCTTGATCATCACCATCAGGTTCATGCCTTCGTTCGGCTGCAGCCGGATCACCAGCACGTTTTCATGCCAGCCCGACGCATCGTCAAAGATCGCATGCGGTGGCTGCTTGAAGGTGATCGCGATCTCTGACGCCCGCGCCCGCAGGCGCTTGCCGGTCCGCAGATAGAACGGCACCCCCTGCCAGCGCCAGTTCGAGATCTGCACCTTCAGCGCGATATAGCTTTCCGTCTTGGATGCGGGATTCTCCGAGTGAACGACATAGCTCTTCTCGCCCTTCCCCGCCCCATACTGCCCGCGGACGATGTCGTCCTTCGATACCGGCTTCAGTGCGCGGATCACCTTCAGTTTTTCATCCCGGACGGCGTCGGGGTCGAAGTGATACGGAGGCTCCATCGCGATGAGGCACAGAAGCTGCATCAGGTGGTTCTGCACCATGTCCCGCATCGCGCCCGACTTGTCGTAATAGGCCCCGCGCCCGTCCACGCTGACCGTCTCGGCCACGGTGATCTGGACGTGGTCGATGTATTCGGCCTTCCACAGCGGCTCGAACAGGATGTTGGCAAAGCGGACGGCCATCAGGTTCTGGACGGTTTCCTTGCCCAGGTAATGGTCGATCCGGTAGATCTGCGTCTCGTTGAAATGCCGGGCCAGCACCGCATTCAGCGCCTTCGCACTTGCCAGATCCCGCCCGAACGGCTTTTCCACCACGATCCGGCTCCAGGCATCCGCGATCCCGTGTTCCGACAGCCGCTGCGCGATGTCGCCGAACAGGCTGGGCGCCACCGAGAAATAGAACGCCCGCACCACGTTTTCGCGCATCAGCGCCTTCAGCGACGCCCAGCCCCCCGTCCCAGTCGCGTCAATCGGCACATAGCGCAGCCGCCCCAGGAACCCGTCGATCGCCCCCGCCTCCTGCCGCGCCTTCGGCACGAACTCCAGCAGCGCCGCCCGGACCTGGTCGCGGAAGGCGTCGTCGGTCAGTTCGCCCCGCGCAGCCCCGATGATCCGGCTGTCTTCGGGCATCTGCCCCGCCATGAATCGCCGATAGAGCCCCGGCAGGATCTTGCGCCGCGCGAGGTCGCCGGTCGCACCAAAGATCACCAGGTCAAAGACATCCACTGGAATGACACGCGATACCATGACTGAACTCCCTGGCAGGCGCTGTTAGCGCTAACGGCCCGCTTCTACAGCCGACACACCACGATGTCTAGCATCAGGTCCAACCGGGCGAAACCGCAAGCGACGTTACGCGTCCAGCTCGGCGTCCCAGTACAGGTAGTCCATCCAGCTTTCGTGCAGATGGTTCGGCGGAAAGCGGCGGCCATGCGCCTGCATTTCTTCGGCCGAAGGCGCTTTCGGCAAGCGGTTCAGATACATCCCCACCTGCCTCAGCGTGCGTGACCCCTTGCGGAGGTTGCACGGCGAACAGGCCGCGACCACGTTCTCCCAGCTGGTGATGCCGCCCTTTGACCGGGGCAGCACATGGTCAAAGGTCAGATCACCCTTCGCGCCGCAATACTGGCAGCAGAATTCGTCCCGCAGAAAAAGATTGAAGCGCGTGAATGCCACGCGCTTCTGGGGTCTTACATATTCCTTCAGGACGACCACAGAGGGTATCCTGAACTCTTGCCGCTGACTGTGAACGACCGCGTCGTATTCCGCGACGATCTGCACCCGGTCCAGAAAGGCTGCCTTGATCGCCTCCTGCCAGGGCCAGAGACTTAAGGGATAGTAGCTCAGCGGCCGATAGTCGGCATTCAGCACCAGCGCGGGGTAGTGCTTCAGCGCGGCAGGATCGCGCACAAACTGGGTTCTGAAATCGCCGTCCATTCCGTCAAAGACTCCGCGCCTTGCCCGTCAGCTTTTGGCCTTTGGGGCGGGTGCGCCCGCCCCGTTGCCGTGAACTATATATGGCGTATTCGCCATGACAACCCCCCAAGCGCCAGATGGTCCCAGGGGTTTTCCACAGGCTTTCTGACCCAGACGCGTAACAGGCGAGTGACGCTGAATCCCATTCGCAATCCCATTTCCGGCCAGTTGCCGCGCAGGCCTTCTCCTTCAGGGTTGCCACCAAACCCTCCGCCCCGCTATCACCCCACAACCTTAGCGGAGCCTGCCCATGTCCCTTTCCCGCCGAACTCTGGTTCTTGTCCCGGCCCTCCTTCTGGCCTCGGCCTGCGCGCGCAGATCGGCGCCGATGGCATTCGCGACCGCCGACCTTCATCCCGGTGAGACGCCTGAAATGCGCGCGCTCATCCGCAAATACGCGGGCGTCCACGGCATTCCCGAAAGCCTGCTGCACCGGGTGATCCAGCGCGAAAGCGACTACAACCCGGGCGCGCGGAACGGCCCCTACTTCGGGTTGATGCAGATCCTGCCGCAGACGGCGCGGACCATGGGCTACAACGGCCCGCCGGAAGGTCTCCTCGATGCCGAGACGAACCTGATCTATGCGGGCCGCTACCTGCGCGGGGCCTGGCTTGTCTCTGGCGGGTCCGAGGACCGCGCCGTGATGTGGTATGCCAAAGGCTATTATTACGAGGCCAAGCGTCAGGGTCTGCTGGTGGAAACGGGATTGCGCACCTAAGTCCTTCGGGACCAAGGGGGGCGCATGCCAGACAACCGACCGGATATCTGCGTGCTTGCGAACCCCCGTTCGGGCACGTCGCTGCGCAACCCGGGGGCCGTTGACCGGGCGATGGCGGTCTTCGGGCCGCGAGCCGAACTCCGCCCATTTTCAGGCGATCCGGCAGATGAAGCCGCCCGTGCCGTCAGCGAAGGCTTTCGCATCGTCGTGGCCGCCGGGGGCGACGGGTCGGTCGCAGGCGTAGCCCATGCCCTGGCAGGCAGCGATACTGCCCTCGCCGTCCTGCCGCTGGGCACTTTCAACTACTTCGCCCGCGGGCTGCAGATGCCCGAAGACCCCGAATCCGCTGCCCGAGCCATCCTCGACGGCCAGCGCCATGACATCAACGTCGGCACCCTGAACGGCCGCGTCTTCCTCAACAACGTCGCAATCGGCCTCTATCCGGCGATCCTTGAGGAACGCGAGGCGACCTATGCCCGCTTTGGCCGCTACCGCTTTCTGGCGCATCTTGCGTCCTTGCGCACGATCCTGCGGTTTCAGACCCCGCACCGGATGGACATCTACCAGGACGAAACCCGCCACCAGATCCGCACGCCGATGCTGTTCGTCGCGCGCTCGGCCTATCAGCTGGACCAGTTCGGCCTAAAGGGCGGCGAGGCCATTTCCGACGACCGTTTCGTCGTCTTCCTTGCACATCAGCAGACCCGGCTCGGCTTTCTGAGGTTCGCCTGGCGACTGATCCGCAAGCGAGTCGACCATGGCCGCGATGTCATCGTCTCGACCCCGCGCCGTCTTGCCGTGGCCGTGCGCGGGCGGCGCAAGATCTCGGTTGCGCTGGATGGCGAGAAACTGCGCATGCGCCTGCCATTGCGCATCCAGTTGAACGATCATGTTCTGCGGGTCATCCTGCCGCCGTCCAAGGCCCCGGAATGACCCGCATCCTGCATCTCTCCGACGTGCATTTCGGCGCGGTTGACGACCGGCTGGTAGACCCGTTTCTGGCCCTCGCCCACCGCTTGCAGCCCGACCTCTGCGTGATCTCGGGCGACCTCACGCAGCGCGCGCGCGAGGACCAGTTTCACGCGGCGCGCGAATTCGTCGCCCGCCTGCCCGGCCCGGTCCTTAGCGTGCCCGGCAATCACGATGTCCCGCTTTACAACCTGCCCGCTCGGCTTTTGGCCCCGTTCGTCGGCTACCGTCGCAACTTTGCCGATGACCTTGAACCGCAGGCCTTTCTCCCTGATGCCGTAGTGCAGGGCGTCAACACGACCAACCCCCTCGCCTGGAAGTCCGGTTACCTGCGCCCGGCCTCGGTCAAGAAGCTGACGGCTGCCTTCAAGGCTGCCGCCCCGGGGCAATGGCGCATCGCCGTCATGCACCACGCCCCGGTTCCCGCCGCGGATGGCAC
>JBGSVS010000387.1:0-6257 GCA_041752895.1 Tabrizicola sp. | reverse complement strand
GTTTCGTGCCGATGGCGGGGACGTTCTGGGCGCCGGTCCCGCCAACCTGCGACGGACCGGCGGCCAGCGTTGTCCATATTCACGGCGATGCCGACACGACCGTGCCGCTTGAGGGGCGCGCCATTGGTCCCGCCCGGCAAGGCAGCGTGCCCGAGACGCTTGCGATGTATCGCGCCTATGGCCGGTTCGGCGAGGCATCGCAGGAAGCGTTCGGCGATCTAAGCTGCGAACTGCGTGCGAACGCCGAAGGGGCGGTGCTGGATTTCTGCCTGTTTTCGGGCGGCCACTCTTTCAGCCCGCGGCACATGACCACCGCCTGGAAAATTCTGGAAACGGCGGGTCGTCTTTAGCCTGGGTTCTCCCGACCTGCGGCACAAGCGCGCTTGAAGGTCCGCGGTTGCGGCGCTATCCGGGTCGGGCTTGCCAGAGGATCCCTGCCAATGCCCGTCTTTCTTGATACCTGCTCGCCTGGGTTCGAAGCGGAGTTTTCCGCGCTTCTGGGCCAGAAACGCGAAGAGGCCGAGGATGTCGATCAGGCCGTGGCTGGCATCATTGCCGATGTCCGCGCCCGGGGCGATCAGGCGGTCCTTGACCTGACCGCCCGTTTCGACCGGCTGGAGCTGACGCCCGCAACGCTGGCCTTCTCTGCGGCCCAGATCGACGCCGAGATTGCCAAGGTCTCACCAGAGGACCGCGCTGCCCTTGAACTCGCCGCTGACCGCATCCGCGCCTATCACGCCCGCCAGAAGCCGCAGGACGAAAGCTGGACCGACAGCGTGGGGGCCACGCTCGGCTGGCGCTGGACGCCGGTGTCGGCGGCAGGCCTCTATGTGCCGGGTGGGCTCGCGTCCTATCCGTCCAGCGTGCTGATGAACGCCATCCCGGCCAAAGTCGCCGGGGTAGAGCGTCTGGTCATCGCCTGTCCGACCCCGGGCGGCGTGGTGAACCCGCTGGTGCTGCTGGCGGCGCAGGTCGCCGGGGTGGACGTGGTCTACCGCATCGGCGGGGCGCAGGCGATTGCAGCGCTGGCTTACGGCACGGAAACGATCCAACCGGTCGACAAGATCACCGGCCCCGGCAACGCCTTTGTCGCCGCCGCCAAGCGCAGGGTCTTCGGCCGCGTCGGGATCGACATGATCGCCGGGCCGTCCGAGATTCTGGTGATCGCGGATACCGACAACGACCCCGACTGGATCGCGCTGGACCTTCTGTCCCAGGCCGAACACGACGAAAGCGCGCAGTCGATCCTGGTCACGACCAGCGCCGACTTTGGCCGGGCTGTGGCCGAAGCCGTCACCAAACGCCTGGAAACGCTGGAGCGCCGCGCCATTGCCGGGGCGTCCTGGGCGCAGAACGGCGCGGTGATCATCACCCGCGACCTGACCGAGGCCGCACAGCTGTCGAACCGCATCGCCCCCGAACACCTGGAGCTTTGCGTCGCCGACCCCGAAGCGCTTGCGCAAAAGATCACCCACGCCGGGGCGATTTTCCTTGGCCAATACACGCCCGAGGCCATCGGCGACTACATCGGCGGGCCGAACCATGTGCTGCCGACAGCGCGGTCGGCCCGCTTTTCCTCAGGCCTCTCCGTCCTCGACTTCATGAAGCGCACCACGCTGGCCAAGATGACGCCCGAGGCGCTGAAGGCCATCGGCCCCGCCGCCGAACGCCTCGCCCGATCCGAAAGCCTGCAAGCCCACGGCCTGTCCGTCCGCGCCCGGCTGGACCGGCTGAACGGTTAGCGCAGGGTGTGCTACGGCGCAGCTTTACCCGGGCAGATCATGGCGTCAGGGTAGGGCATCCGGACGGAGACCCCCATGCCCACGCTCTATTACTCGCGCAACCCGAACCCGCGATTGGCAGTCGCTGTCGCCCGCTATCTGGAAGCCCCGGTCACGCTTGACTGGGCCGCGCCCTTCGCCCCGGACCAGTCCGAACGCTTCCTGAAGCTGAACCCGACCCAGCGCATCCCGATTCTGGTCGAAGATGACGGAAGCACGCTATGGGAAGCCGATGCCATTGCCTGCCGCCTGTCGCAGATGGTCGGCTTAGACTTCTGGCGGCAGGGGAGTTCACAACCCGACATGATCCGCTGGCTAAGCTGGGGGAAGGAAACCTTCGTCCGCGCCTGCGACATGGTCCAGTTCGAGCTTGGAACGAAGCGGCGCTACGGGATCGGTCCCAGCGATCCGGGCGCGGTGGCTGAGGGCACGGCGCTGTTTCACGAGTCCGCCCTGATCCTTGACCGGCATCTGCAAGACCGCGACTGGCTGACCGGCACCACCCCCAGCCACGCCGACTTTCGCATGGCAAGCTTCCTTCCCTTCAACGCCATCATGCGCCTCCCCTTGAGCGATTACCCCGCGCTGCAAGCCTGGAACGACCGTCTGCAGGCGCTGCCCGCCTGGTCCGACCCGTTCCGGGGCCTCGACGCCCCCGACCTGCCGCCCATCGCCGCTTGACCCCAAACGCCAAGGTCGGGCATCACGGGCGTACACTTCGGGAACCGCCCATGACCAACCGTATCTGCCAGATCGAGATCGACGAGAAGGGCCTAGTGCGGCCCACGCCCGAGATCGAACAGGAACGCCGCGTTGCGATCTATGATCTTCTGGAAGAGAACTCCTTCACCCCCGCCAGCCGCCCCGACCGCGAGATGCCGGACGGCCCCTACCGCGTGCTTCTGGCGATCCGCGAGGGGCGGCTGGTCTTCGACATCGCCACGGATAGCGGCGAGAAGGCTGCCGAGTTCCACCTTTCGCTCGGCCCCTTCCGGCAGGTGGTGAAGGACTACTTCCAGATTTGCGAGTCCTACTTTGACGCGGTGAAACGCCTGCCCCCGTCCCAGATCGAGGCGATCGACATGGCCCGGCGCGGCATCCACAACGAAGGCGCGTCGATCCTGCGTGAACGGCTGGAGGGCAAGGCCGAGGTCGACACCGACACCGCGCGGCGGCTTTTCACCCTGATCTGCGTTCTGCACTGGGGCTGATTTTGGGCGACTTCCCCCAATCGGTGCTGTTCTGCTGCGACCACAACGCCGTCCGCTCGCCCATGGCGGAAGGGCTGATGAAACAGATGTACGGCCAGCGCGCCTATGTCCAATCCGCAGGCGTCAAGAACGACATGGAGATCGACGGCTTTTCCGTCGCCGTCTGCAAGGAGCTGGGGATTGAGCTTAGCCGCCACCGCTCGCGGTCCTTTGACGAGATGCAGGATTGGGGCGACGATCTTTCGCAGTTCGACCTGATCATCGCGCTGTCCCCCGCCAGCCAGCGCATGGCCCTGGAGCTCACCCGGTTTCATCATCTTGAGATCGAGTATTGGCCGATCCTTGACCCGACGGGGCTGGGCGAGACCCGGGATGCCAAGCTGTCGGCCTATCGGCAGGCGCGGGACCAGATCAGGACGCGGATGCTGGAACGGTTCGGGCCGCCGAGTGAGTAGGGTGCGCTACAGCGCACCATTGCGGCGCCGGATAATCTGACCTATATTCAGGTCAGAGGTGTTTCATGCAGATTGCCATTGCCGACGCCAAAGCCCGGTTTGCCGACCTGATCCGCCGCGCAGAGGCCGGAGAAAGCATCGTCCTTACGCGACACGGCAAGCCCGTTGCCCGGCTGACCGGCGCGCCAAGGCCACAGGACCTGCCGCTTTTCGGCGCGCTCAAAGGCCGTATCAGTATTGCGGACGATTTTGACGCGCTGCCCGACCGCTTTGCAGATAACCTTGCTGGACCCATCGACCCTGAATGATTCTGGTCGATACGCACATCCTGCTCTGGGCCTTGGCCGACGACCGACGCTTGACGCCACGGATGAGAGGGGTTCTGGAAACCGCTGACCTTCGTTTTCTCAGTGCGGCCTCGATCTGGGAGATCGAGATCAAGCGCGCTCTTGGCAAGCTATGGATTGAGGGCGATGTGGTTGATATTGCTGGCCGTGCCGGGTTCTCACCGCTCGCGATAACGTGGGAGCATGCGGCCGAGGCTGGGCGATTGTCACCGCACCACGCCGACCCGTTCGACCGCCTGTTGATTGCGCAGGGCCGCATGGAACAGCTGCCGATCCTGACCGCTGACCGTCAGTTCGCAGCTTACGATCTGGCGCTTGCGTAGGTTGGGCTTGACCCAACCGCCTATTCCGCCGCCATCCGCACCTTCCCCGCCATGATCCGCGGCAGCGCGCCCTCGATCCAGCCGACCAGCGCCACGACATGCACTGCGGCCTCGCGTCCCAGCCCGGTCAGTTCATAGTCGACATGCGGTGGCACCACCGGATGCGCGGTGCGCAGGACGAACCCGTCCGCCTCAAGGTCCTTCAGCGTCTGGCTCAGCATCCGCTCACTGACCCCGCCCACCTTGCGGCGCAGTTCGGCAAAACGGTGCGGCCCCGTCGCCAAGGCCACCATCACCAGCGTGCCCCAACGGTTGGTCAAATGGTTCAGGATCACCCGAGACGGACAGTCCGCCGCCAGCACGTTTCCCAGATTCCAGCCGTCCAGAAGCCCCTGTGCGTCGCGTTCCATCATGCTGTGCGGCCTTTCGGTATACTAACAAATTTGTGCGTACTTCCTTTTCGTAAGTAATCCGATATCTCTTCCCCGTCAACCGAAGGAGAGACCCATGACCATCGCCATCACCGGAGCTACCGGCCAGCTTGGCCGCCTTGCCATCGCAGCCCTGAAGGCGCGCGGGGCGTCCCCCATTGCCCTCGCCCGCGACCCCGCCAAGGCCGCCGATCTGGGCGTCGAGGCCCGTGCCTTCGACTATCACAAGGCCGATCCGGCGGCGCTGAAGGGGGTCGAGACCCTCGTCCTGATCTCGTCCAACGATTTCAATGATCGGGTCGGCCAGCATCGGGCGGCGATTGCGGCGGCCAAGGCGGCGGGCGTGGGGCGGATCGTCTACACCTCGCTGCTGAAGGGTGCAGCAAACCCGATGATCCTGTCACTGGACCATGGCCCGACCGAAGCAGCCCTGATCGACAGCGGCATTGCGCACACGGTCTTGCGCAACGGCTGGTACACCGAGAACTACACCGGCGCGCTGGAGGCGGTGCTAGAGCATGGCGCGATGATCGGGGCTGCGGGCGAAGGCTGGGTGTCCTCGGCTGCCCGCAAGGACTATGCCGAAGCGATTGCCGTTGTGGCGCTGGACGCGGCGCACGCGGGCAAGATCTATGAACTTGCGGGCGACACCGCCCATACCGGGGCTGACCTTGCCGCCGCCGTGGCCAAAGCAGCGGGCAAGCCGGTCGGCTATGTCAGCCTGCCGCAATCGGATTATGCCAAGGCGCTGGAAGGCTTCGGCCTGCCGCCGGTGCTTGCCGGGGCGCTGGCCGACAGTGAAAGCTGGGCCGCAAAGGGCGCGCTGTTTGACGACAGCCACACTCTGTCCCGCCTGATCGGTCGCCCGACGACCCCGATCGCCGAGACGATCGCAGCGGCGCTTTGACCCTGTTTTGGCCCCGGAAGACCCCCGGGGCCAAACCTTTCCAAATCCCTAACGTCCGCGACTAAGTCGTTGATTTTAAAAAGGCATCAGCGTTTGTCCACCGTGGACAGTGTCACGGAATGATCTCGAACCGGTCCACATCGACCATCCCCATATCGGTGATCTTCAGATGCGGGATCACCGGCAGGGCCAGGAAGGCCAGCTGCAGGAACGGCTCTTCCAGCGTCACCCCCAACCCCCGCGCCGCTGCCCGCAGGGCCACCAGTTTTTCCCGGACATCTTCAAACGACAGGAGGCTCATCAGCCCCGCGACCGGCAGCGGAAGCTCGGCCAGGATACGCCCCCCCTCGACCACGACGAACCCGCCCTCGATCTGCCCCAGCCGGGTCGCGGCGAGGGCCATGTCCCCGTAGTCCGCCCCCACCACGGCGATGTTGTGGTGGTCGTGGCAGACCGTGGACCCGATCGCCCCCCTTTGCAGCCCGAAGCCCCTGACGAACCCCGTCGCCCGGTTCCCGTTCACCCCGTGCCGTTCAATCACCGCGATCTTGACGAGGTCGCGGGTGATGTCGGGCCGCTTGTCCCCGTCCTGCGGGGCGATATCGAAGGTCAGGTGCTCGGTGATGATCTTGCCCGGCAGGATGCCGATCACTGGCGTCTCGACCCGGTTGCCGCCGGTGCGGAAATGCTCGGCCTGGATGGGCGGAGCCTTGACCGAGTGCCGCGCCACAGGTTCGGTCGTTGCCCGCCCCGCAAAGGCCGCGTCATCGGCGATCACGCCCCCCGCCAGCACCAGCGACGC
>JBGSVS010000386.1:0-2465 GCA_041752895.1 Tabrizicola sp. | reverse complement strand
CCGGCGCGAAGGTCGTGCGGGCGACCGTCGAGGCGATAACGCATGAGAAGGGCAGGGTGACCGGCGCCCTCACCGACCTTGGCCCTATGCCCGCGAACCGCGTGATCCTTGCCACCGGCACCGGCACCCCCGCGCTGTTGGAGCCCTTCGGCTACACCCTGCCGATGCTAAAGCGCCCCGGCCTGATGATCGCGACCAATCCCCAGCCGCCGGTCTGCCCGATGATCCTTGCCACCCCCGATCAGGAGGTGCGGCAAGACGCTCAAGGGCGGCTGCATGCCCCCTCTACCGCCGGACATCAAGGCAATGACGCCGAAACGCTGGGCTCCTTTCCAGTGGTGGTGAATGCGACCCTGCACCAACTCCGCGCGCTTTTCCCGGGCCATGAGATTCACTTTGCCCATCAGGCCATGGCCCTGCGTCCGGTGCCGCAGGATGGCCTGCCGGTCGTGGGGCAGGGGCCCGTTCCGGGCCTCTGGCTGGCCGTCATGCATTCGGGCGCCACGCTTGCGCCGGTCGTGGCCGAGCTTCTGGCCGCCGAGATCATGGAGGGGACCGAAAGCCCGCTTCTCGCCGATTTCCGCCTCGCGCGTTTTGGCTGACGGGAAGAGCTCAGCCGACCTCGCCACAGTGCGCGAGGATACTGTCAACCACCCTGACAAGCGGTAGAGAAGCGTCAATCACAGTCGCTTGCTTCGGGATGTCCTCTTTCGTCGCATGCAGTCGCGCGATGAACGCCTGTTCCTCCGGCCTACCGCCGAATTCAGTTTCGGGCCGCTGTGCCAGGCGGCGCATCAGGCCGGGCGCATCGACCTCCAGCACGAAGACGCCGTCGAACAGGTCGATGAACTGATCGAAGTTCCTTGATCCGCCGCAGAAGAAAGAGACCGCGTGGGTCTTGTCGGCCGCCAGCTCCCTGACCTTGCTTAGGTCCCACAGGTGATGCCTGTGCCCGAAACCCACGTCCGTGGCAAACCGGTCAGAGATAGAGTCGGCCAATGGCGTGCCAGTTGCGGGATCACCCTTGTAGTCCAACTCCCGGTCACCATGCACGACGTGATGGCCCCGCCGATAAAGTTCCTCGGCGACCGAGGTCTTGCCGCTCCCCGACACGCCCTCGATAAGATAGTTGCGGTCGCCCATGCCGCCCTCGCCGAGATGCACCGAAAGACGGGCACCACGAGGTGTCCGCCTGCATTTATGGCCGGACGGGTTTCAGCCGCGCAACACGCTCCGTCCGGCATATTCCGCCGTCTCGCCCAGCATCTCCTCGATCCGGATCAGCTGGTTGTATTTGGCAAGTCGGTCCGACCGAGACAGCGACCCGGTCTTGATCTGTCCGCAGTTCGTCGCCACCGCAAGGTCCGCAATCGTGTAGTCCTCGGTTTCGCCCGACCGGTGACTCATCACGTTGGTGTACCGCGCGCGATGCGCCATATCGACGGCCTGCAGCGTCTCGGTCAGCGTGCCGATCTGGTTGACCTTCACCAGCATCGAATTCGCGCAACCCGCCTTGATGCCTTCGGCCAAACGCTTGGGATTGGTGACGAACAGGTCATCGCCCACCAGCTGGATCTTGGACCCCAGCTTGTCGGTCAGCAGCTTCCAGCCCGCCCAGTCATCCTCGGAGCAGCCGTCCTCGATGCTGATGATCGGGTAGACCGCCGCAAGGCCCGCCAGGAACTCGACGTTCTCTTCGATGGACAGCGATTTCCCTTCGCCCTTCATCTCGTACTTGCCGCCCTTGAAGTATTCCGTGGCAGCGCAGTCCAGCGCCAAATAGATATCCTCACCCGGCTTGTAGCCAGCCTTCTCGATGGATTTCAGAATGAAATCAAGAGCGTCGCGGGCAGAGCTAAGATTCGGTGCGAACCCGCCCTCGTCACCGATACCGGTATTGTGGCCCGCATTCTGCAGCTCTTTCTTCAGCGTGTGGAACACTTCCGACCCCATCCGCACCGCCTCGCGGATGTCGGAGGCGCCCACCGGCATGATCATGAATTCCTGAATGTCGATCGGGTTGTCCGCATGTTCCCCGCCGTTGATGATGTTCATCATCGGTACCGGCAGGATGCGCGCCGAAGTCCCGCCGACATAGCGGTACAGCGGCTGCGCCGTGAACTCAGCCGCCGCCTTCGCGACCGCCAGCGACACGCCCAGGATCGCATTCGCTCCCAGACGCGACTTGTTCGGCGTGCCGTCCATCTCGATCATCGTGCGGTCGATGCCGACCTGCTCGGTCGCGTCGAACCCCACCAGCTCCTCGGCCAGCTCGCCGTTCACCGCCGCGACAGCCTCCAGCACGCCCTTGCCCTTGTAGCGGGCCTTGTCGCCATCGCGACGCTCATTGGCCTCATGCGCGCCGGTCGAAGCGCCCGAGGGCACCGCAGCGCGGCCCATGCTGCCGTCCTCAAGGGTGACGTCCACTTCGACCGTGGGGTTCCCCCGGCTGTCCAGAATCTCGC
>JBGSVS010000385.1:0-3032 GCA_041752895.1 Tabrizicola sp. | reverse complement strand
CCCTGGAGTGCCGAGGAGCATCTGCAGGCGGCCTTGGAAGCCGAGGGGCGGGGCGACTGGGCGGGGGCTGCGGCCTTCACCGGGGCGGCCTTGAACCTGACCGACGACGCGGCGACCTGGGCCGAATTTGCCCGGCGGCAGCTTGAGGCGGGCAAGGCGAATTCGAACCAGTCGGGCTATTTCCTGAACCAGGCGTTCCTGTCGTCGGTGAACGGCTATCTGCGGGCGGAAAATCCGGCGCTGCGGCACTCGATCCTGGTCACGATGGGCGAGGTGCTGGAGCGCAACGGGCGGGGCCGCGACACGGTGCAGGCCTTGCGGCTGGCGCAGTCGTTGCTGGACCGGACGGATACCGCCACGCTGCTGGACGATGCGATCGGGAAATACGGGTTCCGGATCGTCGAGACGCTGGTGCAGTCCGACCTGGCACGCCCCCGGATCTGCGCGACGTTTTCCGAGGACCTGGTGGCCTCGGGCGTCGATTATTCCACCTTTGTGCAGCTGAAAGACCCCGGGATCACCGTGGAAAACGGCGGCTGGCGGCAGCTGTGTGTGGCGGGGCTGGAGCACGGCAAGCGTTATAGCGTGACCTTCCGTGAGGGTCTGCCGGCGGCGGATGGGCAGTCGATGGCGAAGTCGGTCGAGGTTTCGCAATACATCCGGGACCGGGCTGCGGGCGTGAAGTTCCCGGGGCGCGGCTATGTGTTGCCGAAGGCCGGGGATGCAGCGCTGCCGGTGCAGACGGTGAACACCGAAAGGCTTGACCTGACGCTCTATCGCGTGACCGACCGAAACCTGTTGCGGTCGATCCAGGACTACTATTTCGGCGCGCCGATCAACGTCTATTCCGAGGAATATTTCGCCGACACCGTGGGCGAAAGCTTGTGGACCGGGACGGCCTCGGTGGGCCGGGAGGTCAACAAGGACGTGACCACCCGCCTGCCCTTGGGCGAGGCGCTGGAGGGGCTTCCGGCGGGCATTTATGCGCTGAAGGCGGCGGTGCCGGGGGTGGACCCCTACAACATTCCGCCCGCGTGGCAGTGGTTCGTCATTTCGGACCTGGGCGTCACCACGATGACCGGGGTCGATGGGCTGCATGTCTTTGTCCGCTCGCTCGGGTCGGCGGGGGCCAAGCCGGGCGTGACGGTGGAACTGCTGAACCGCGCCAATACGGTGCTGGGGACGGCCACGACGGATGATCAGGGCTATGCCCGGTTTGATGCGGGCCTGACGCGGGGGGCGGGTGGGTCTGCCCCGGCGATGGTGGTGGTGAAGGAAGCCGATCAGGACGTCGCCTTCCTGTCGCTGACCGATCCGGAGTTTGATCTGTCCGACCGTGGGGTCGAGGGCCGTGAGGCGGCCCCTCCGGTCGATGTGTTCGTCACAACCGACCGGGGTGCCTATCGCGCGGGCGAGACGGTCTATGTCACCGCACTGGCGCGGGATGCCGAACAGGCGGCAGTCGAAGGGCTGCCGCTGACGGCGGTGCTGTCGCGCCCGGATGGTGTCGAGTATTCCCGCCAGCTTGTCGAGGATGCCGGTGCGGGCGGCCATGTCTTTGGGCTTCCCATCGCAGGGTCGGCCCCGCGCGGGGTCTGGCGGCTGGAGATGTTCGCGGACCTTGAGGCCCCGGCGCTGGTGTCGAAGACCTTCCTCATCGAGGATTTCCTGCCGGAGCGGATCGACTTTGACCTGACCATGGCCGATGCGCCGCTTATGGTCGGGCAGGATGCGGGGGTCGATCTGACGGTCGCCGCGCGCTATCTGTTTGGTGCGCCCGGGGCGGGGCTTGCCATCGAGGGCGAGGTTCTTCTGCGCGCCGCCGAGGGGTTGGAAGCCTTCCCCGGCTACGTCTTCGGGCGGCATGACCAGCCCTTCAGCGCGGTGATGGAACCGCTGGGTGGCGGTGAGACGGACGAGGCGGGCAATGCTGTGCTGCCGGTCTTCCTGCCTGCAATCGAGGATCCGCACCGCCCGCTGGAGGCCCGCGTGACGATCCGCGTGGCCGAAGGCTCGGGCCGTCCGGTGGAGCGGTCGGTGACCAAGGCAGTCACCTCAGCCGAACCGATGATCGGGGTGAAGCCGCTGTTTGACGGCGTCGTTACCGAAGGCGGCGAGGCGCGGTTCCAGCTGCTGGCGGTTCAGGGCGAGACGGCGGTCGCGCTGCCGGTGAAGTGGACGGTCAGCCGCGTTCAATACGACTACCAGTGGTACCAAAGCTACGGCAACTGGAACTGGGAACCTGTGGTCAGCCGCGAAGTGGTGGCCGAAGGCGAGGCCACGCTGGGCACCGATCCGGTCGAAGTCATGGCGGACGTGAAATGGGGAACCTATGAGGTTCTGGTGACGGCGGCGGATGGCGGGAAGGCCGCGACGTCGATGGATTTCTGGGCCGGTTGGTATGCGCCTGCCGATGCCTCGGCGACGCCTGACACGCTGGAGCTGTCGCTGGACAAGCCCGCATACAAGCCGGGCGAGACGGCAACGTTGCGGATCGTGCCGCGGGCGGCGGGGACGGCGCTGGTGACGGTGTTGTCGAACCGCCTTGTTGCGATGCAGGCCGTGGAAGTGAAGGAAGGCGAAAACCTGATACAGCTTCCGGTGACGGATGAATGGGGCGCGGGGGTCTATGTGACCGCATCCGTGCTGCGGCCGATGGACGTGGCGGCGGGCCGGAACCCGGCGCGGGCCTTGGGGCTGACCCATGCGTCGATTGACCCGGGAGCGCGGGCGCTGAAAGCGACGGTCGAGATGGCGGCTGAGGCGGCCCCGCGTGGTCCGCTGGATGTGGCGGTGAAGGTGGAAGGGGTGGCAGCAGGCGAAACCGCATATGTCACCATCGCGGCGGTGGATGTGGGCATCCTGAACCTGACGGGGTTCGAGGCCCCTGATCCGCAGGGCCATTACTTCGGCCAGCGGCGGCTGGGCGTCGGTATCCGTGACATCTACGGCCGTCTGATCGACGGGCTGAACGGGGCGACCGGAGAGGTCCGCTCGGGCGGTGACGCGGGCGCGCAGGCGCGGTTGCAGGC
>JBGSVS010000384.1:0-1720 GCA_041752895.1 Tabrizicola sp. | reverse complement strand
GCCGACGACGATGGCGCGGCGGTGGTCCTGCAGGGCACCGGCGACGATTTCCGAAGCCGAAGCCGAGCCGCCGTTGATCAGAAGAACGATCGGCTTGCCGCCCGCAAGGTCGCCCGCAGTCGCGTTATAGCGTTCGCCGCTGCCTGCGACGCGGCCCCGGGTCGACACGATCTCGCCCTTGTCGAGAAACGCGTCCGAGACCGAGATCGCCTCGTTCAGAAGGCCGCCGGGGTTGTTGCGCAGGTCGATCACCACGCCGTCTAGGTTGTCCATGCCACCCAGCTCTTCGATCCCCTTCTTCAGGGCGTCGTTCATGCCGCTGGTGGTCTGGTCGTTGAAGGTGGTGATCCGCAGGACCACGGTCTTGCCGACAACACGCCCGCGCACGGCGGTCAGCTTGATCGTGTCGCGGATGATCGAGACGTCGAACGGTTCGGGCGTGCCTTCGCGGACCACGGTGATGATGATCTCGGACCCGATGGGACCGCGCATCTTGCCGACGGCATCGTCGAGTTGCAGGCCAAGGACGGATTCGCCGTCGACATGGGTGATGAAGTCGCCGGCCAGGATCCCGGCCTTTGCGGCGGGGGTGCCGTCCATCGGCGAGATGACCTTGATGAAGCCCTCTTCCTGCGTCACCTCGATCCCGAGGCCGCCGAACTCGCCCCGGGTCTGGACCTGCATGTCCTCGAAGTCCTTGGCGGAGAGGTAGCTTGAATGCGGGTCAAGCGAGGTGAGCATGCCGTTGATGGCGGCGGTGACCAGTTCTTCGGTCGGAACCTCTTCGACATACTGGGCGCGGACGCGTTCGAAGATGTCGCCGAAAAGGTCAAGCTGTTCATATAGCGAGGAGTCCTGCACCGCTTCCTGCGCGACGAGGGGGCCCGCGATCTGGGTGGTTGCCACGACCCCGGCGACGGTTCCGGCCAGCGCGGCCATCACGTGTCTCTTCATGCTCGTCAGTCTCCTGTCCGGGCGAGGCCTGCGAACCACGGGATCGGGTCCACGGCGCGCGCGCCCTGTCTGAGTTCCATATAAAGCGTTTCCGTATCCCGCCCGCCAGAGCCATCTGGCGCAAGGGCCACGAATTCCGCCGACGCGGTCGCCGGTCCGCCCATCAGGCCAAGCGGTGCATCGGCGGCCACGACTTCTCCCACTTCGCCATACAGGGTTTCCAGCCCTGCGAGCACCAGTAGATAGCCGTCGCCGGGTTCAAGGATCATCACATTTCCGTAGTCGAGCAGCGGGCCACGAAAGCGAATCGTTGCAGGCCAGGGCGCGGTCACCAGTGCATGCGGGCGGGTGGCCAGCGTGACGCCCGGACGGCGCACACCGGCGGCGTCGGCTTCGTCGGGCAGACGCAGCAGCGTGCCAAGGACCGGAAGGGCAAGGCGACCGAGTTCGGTCGAAAAGGACTGGCCGGTTTCAGTATCGGGCGACAGGCCTGCTGCAAAGGCGTCCAGCGTGTCGGCGCTGTCCAGAAGACCCTTCAGGATCTCGGGGTCCTCGGTAAAGCGGCGCGGCAGGTCGGTGCGGTCGGAGATCGCCTTGGAGAGGGCGGTGCGCGCCTCTTGTGCCTTGGCAAGGCCGGTCTTCAGCACCTCGCCCGCCGAAAGCTGGAGCGCGCGGAGGTCGGCCAGTTCCTGCAACTCGGCCTTGAGCGCCAGCGCCTCGGACTGCAGCGCGGGGGTGACATCGGCCAGGATCATGCCCGACCGCG
>JBGSVS010000383.1:0-6449 GCA_041752895.1 Tabrizicola sp. | reverse complement strand
CGTGACGAAGAACCCGGTGCGGCTGAGGCGGGGCTTGCGGACCTCGAGCCCGGACAGCAGCCCGGCCCGGGTCTCGGCGCCCATCACGGCCATGCCGGGGTCAAGCACGCTATCGCCATCGGGGCGGAAGCTGTCCTCGATCACCTTCAGGATGCGGGCATCGCGGGCCTCGTTCCCGGGGGTGGAGATCAGCATGAAGCCCTTGATCCGGCTGCCCTGCAACCCGGCAAAGACCGTGGTGTCGGCCTTGGCCGATGTGCCCCGGATGCGGAAACTGCGTTCGCCCCGGTCGCGCGGACCGTCCAGCGGCACGGAGTCAAGCGTCTGGAGCACGTCGTACAGCCCGTAAAGTGCGGCCTGGTCGCCCGGCTGCGAGATCAGGATGATCCGCGGCGCATCCGCGGTCTTCGCGCGGTAATGGACGAAGGGCGGCTCGTAGTGGTCGAATTCGACCAGCCCCAGGGGCAGGGTTACGGTGATGCCGGATTCGGCCTCGATCACCTCGGTAAAGCCGAAGGTGGCGAGTTCGCCCTTCCAGGCGTCAAGAAGGGCGCGGCGTTGGCGGGTGGTCAGGATGCCGGTGGGTTCCAGCATGCCCTGCGCCTCTTGCCAGGCGGCCATCGAATTGCGGGTGCCGGGACCAAACGCGCCGTCGATGCCGCTGGAATAGAAGCCGAACCATTGGAGCGCGGTCTGCAAGTCGCGCCGCTCCTCGGGGGTCAGCAGGGCTTCGCTGTCGCGGGCCTGGCCGCGGTCTTCTTCGGGTTCGACCACGGGGACGGGATCGATGGCGGCGGTGTCTTCGGTTGGGACGACCTCGGGTGTCACGGGAAGCGCGCCCTCGGGGAAGATCTGGCCTTCAAACCCTCCACCATCGGTGATGAAGCTGTCCGAGGGTATCTGGCCTTCGCGCTTCATCTGGCCAAGGCGGATCGGACCCTCATCGGCCGGATAGGGGCCAAGGGCGACGCCGAACCAGCCCGAGCCAAGCGCAAAGCCAGCGGTTTCGGGGAACAGCGTCGCATAGGCCGTGGCGCGGTCAAGCGTGGTCTCAAGGCTGGGATGCGCTTCGACCTGGACCCAGACCTGGCCCTCCTGCGCTGCGGCCCTGTGCGGGTCGGCCCCGGCGAGGGCGATTAGGAACAGGGCAAACAGCGCCAAGGGTCTGAACATGAACAGGTCCTGAACTGGGTTTTCGGATTCAGCCGACATTAGCCATGCCGCGCGCGGCGGCAAGAGCGAAACCGGTCACGTTTGCGCCGGTTCTTTCCGGAATTGACCCTTTGGCCCCCAATGGATAGGGAAGTCGCGAGTTTCCCTTCCGGTTCAAGGTCCCCCATGTCCGATACCACCACGCCCCGGAGTTTCCAGGAAATCATCCTGCGGCTGCAGAGTTACTGGGCAGCGCAAGGCTGTGCGGTGCTTCAGCCCTATGACATGGAAGTGGGGGCGGGGACCTTTCACCCGGCGACGACGCTGCGGTCGTTGGGGACAAAGCCCTGGGCTGCGGCCTATGTCCAACCCTCGCGCCGTCCGACCGACGGGCGTTATGGTGAGAACCCGAACCGGCTGCAGCATTATTACCAGTATCAGGTCATCATCAAACCTTCGCCCGCGAACCTGCAAGAGCTGTATCTGGGGTCATTGGCCGCCATCGGCATCGATCTTGGCCTGCACGACATCCGCTTTGTCGAGGACGACTGGGAAAGCCCGACGCTGGGCGCCTGGGGTCTGGGCTGGGAGGTCTGGTGCGACGGGATGGAGGTCAGCCAGTTCACCTATTTCCAGCAGGTCGGCGGGCATGACTGCAAGCCGGTGTCCGGTGAGTTGACTTACGGGCTGGAACGGCTGGCGATGTATGTGATGGGCGTGGACCATGTGATGGACATGGCCTTCAACGATCCGCAGTCGCCGATTGCATTGACCTACGGCGACATCTTCCGCCAGACCGAAGAGGAATACAGCCGCCACAACTTTGACGGGGCCGATACCGAGATGCTGTTCCGGCATTTCGAGGCGGCGGAAAAGGAATGCGAACGGTTGCTCGCTTTCCCGCCCGACGACCCGAAGACGGGCAAGCGGATCATCATGGCGCATCCGGCTTATGACCAGACGATCAAGGCGAGCCATCTGTTCAACCTTCTGGATGCACGGGGCGTGATCTCGGTCACAGAACGGCAGGCGTATATCGGCCGGGTCCGGGCATTGGCCAAGCGCTGCGCGGATGCGTTCCGGCTGACCGAAGCGGGTGCGGATACCTTGGTTGAAGAGGCCTGACATGCCGCTCTATCGCCCGCAAATCGCGCGTGAGGCTGTCCTTGTATGGCTGTCCCGGTTTGAAAACCGGATCGGACGCAAAGCGCGGCGCTGGCTGATGCGACTGCACGGGCCGCGGGCGGTTGCGGAGTTCGAAGCCAGGCTACCGCGGATCGGCGTGGGCGATCTTTGTCTGGATCTTGGTGCGAATGTCGGGCTCTTCACCGCCGAGATGGCCAAACGCGGATGCGATGTCCATGCCTTTGAGCCCGACCCGATGGCCTTTGAACACCTGGTCAGAAACGTGGGCCATCTGCCCAACGTGACCCTGCACAATCAGGCTGTTGCTGCCACCGCCGGAAGCTTCCGTCTGCGCCGGTCGCGCAGCTTTGCGGAACATCCGCTGGCCTTGACCACGATCTCGTCGATCGTGCTGTCCAATCCGAAACGGTATCAGGAAGAAGATGGAGTCGACGTCGAAGTCCTTGCCTTCCGTGACGTGATCACTGATTTCGGGAGAAAGATCGCGCTGGTCAAGATGGACATCGAAGGGGCCGAGTTCGACATTCTGCGCCAAGTCTTCGCCGACCCAACTGCGTTCGACATCGACGCGATCTTCTGCGAGACGCATGAACGCGAGTCCTACCCTGAGTTCAGGGAAATCGACCGGATGCGCCGGGAGTCCGAAGGGCTTTTGCGGCCTTATATCAACCTTTACTGGCCGTAAGCCGATATGCTGGGAAAGATCCTCGTGGCAATCATCTTGGGAACCGCGCTGATTGCGGGGGTGTCGCTTTGGTACACTGCCGAGCGGGCCTTCTACGACCCGGTCGCCTTCCAGCCCGGTGCCGAAATCCGGCTGGTGCCGCTGGTGGGCGATCAGACCGAGGCGATCATCGTCGACGGGATCGAGGGGATCGACGCGCAGAGCTCTCCCATCAAGTTCCGCGCCTGTTTCTCGACGCCGCTGTCGCTAGCAATGCTGACCGAGACCTACAAAGCCTACGACAAGGCCGAGCCGCTGGTCGCGCCGCGTGGGTTCGACTGCTTTGACGCCGAGGTGATCGGGCGGGCACTTGAAAGCGGCGAGGCGCTGGCCTTTCTGTCCGAGCCCGACATCCACCCCGGTGTCGATCGGGTGGTGGCGGTTTTCGGGGACGGGCGCGCCTTTGCCTGGCACCAGCTGAACGGGAGCCTTGAGGACTGACGATGGCCGAGGCCGAGGACCCCCTGCGGAAGCTGAAGCGCCGTCACAAGCGCGACCTGCGCTATGCGCGGGCCGAGGGGATGCTGGCCGGCGTCGTGTCGATGCTGCGGCCCGGCGACGTGGCGGTGGACTGCGGGGCGAACCGGGGGGATGTGACGGCGGTCCTTGCGGCTTCGGGCGCGGAGGTTCATGCCTTCGAGCCTGATCCCTACAACCTTGAGAAGCTGACGGAGCGTTTTGCGGGCCATGGAAACGTGCATCTGCATGCGGCGGCCGTGGGGACCTCGGACGGCTCGATTCGCCTGATGCGCGCGGCGAACTGGGAGGCGAACCCCGACCTCGCTTCGGTGAAAAGCACCGTGGTCGCAGGCGGGCAGAACATCGCGGAAGGTGAGGGGATCGACGTTCCGCTGATCGACTTTCCGGCCTTCCTGCGCGGGCTTATCGGCGCGCATGGCCGGGTTGCTTTCGTCAAGATGGACATCGAGGGGGCCGAGCTGGACCTTCTGTCTGCGATGCTGGAACAGCGGCTGTTCGACGACATCCATTTGACCGTTGCCGAGACGCATGAGCGCAAGTTCAAGGACCTGCGCGACCGTTTTGCCGCACTCCGCTCTGCCATCGCCGAGGCCTATCCGCCGACCCGCGTGAACCTTGACTGGATCTAGGACAAAGACATGCCCGACCTGCTGATCGAACTTTTCTCCGAGGAAATCCCGGCGCGCATGCAGGCCCGTGCGCGGGACGACCTGCGGAAGCTGGTGACCGACGGGCTGGTCGAGGCGGGGTTGACCCATGCTTCTGCGGGCGCGTTCTCGACGCCGCGGCGACTGGTCCTGTCGGTGGACGGGCTGACGGCGGAGAGCCGCCCGGTGCGGGAAGAGCGGAAGGGGCCGTCGGTGTCGGCTCCGGTCCAGGCGGTGGAGGGGTTCCTGCGGTCCACCGGATTGACGCTGGATCAGCTGGAGCGTCGGGCGGACAAGAAAGGCGAGACCTTCTATGCCGTGGTGGAAAAGCCGGGACGGCAGGCAGCCGAGATCGTGGCCGAGGTACTGGAAGCGGTGATCCGCAGCTTTCCCTGGCCGAAGTCGATGCGCTGGGGTTCTGGCACCCTGCGCTGGGTGCGGCCGTTGCAGTCGATTGTCTGCCTGCTGACCGATGAGACGGGGGCGCATGTCGTGCCGATGTCGGTTGACGGGATCGTGGCCGGGAACGTGACCGAGGGGCATCGGTTCATGGGCAACGGGCGGTTCACCGTCCATGGCTTTGACGACTATGTTGTGAAGCTGAAGCGCGCCAAGGTGGTGCTGGACACCACCGAGCGTGAGGCCGCGATCTGGCAGGGCGCGCAGAACCTGGCCTTTGCGGCGGGTATGGAAGTGGTCGCGGACCCCGGGTTGCTGACCGAGGTCGCTGGGCTGGTCGAATGGCCGGTGCCGCTGATGGGGCGGATTGCTGAGGCGTTCCTGTCGCTGCCGCCCGAGGTGCTGCAGACCTCGATGAAGGAACACCAGAAGTTCTTCTCGGTCCGCAACCCGAAGACCGGGCGGCCCGATTCTGAAAAAATCATGGGGTTTGTCACGGTCGCCAATATCGAGGCGGCGGATGGCGGTGAGGTGATCCTGAAGGGGAACCAGAAGGTCCTCGCGGCGCGCCTTTCGGACGCGAAGTTCTTCTGGGAGAATGATTTGCGCGTGGCGAAGGCGGGCATGGGCGAGTGGGTGGAGGGGCTGAAGGCAGTCACCTTCCACAACAAGCTTGGCTCTCAGGCCGACCGGATCGAGCGGATTGCAGCTTTGGCGCGGGAGATTGCGCCGCTGGTGGGCGCGGATGCGGGTGACGCCGAACGCGCGGCGCGGCTGGCGAAGCTGGACCTGCGCTCGGCGATGGTGGGCGAGTTCCCTGAGTTGCAGGGCGTGATGGGCCGCTACTATGCGCTGGAGGCTGGGGAGAAGGCCTCCATTGCCGATGCGGCGCGGGATCACTGGCGACCGAAGGGGGAGAGTGATTCAGTGCCCTCGGAGCCGGTTTCGGTCGCCGTGGCGCTGGCCGACAAGATCGACACGCTGACCGGGTTCTGGGCGATTGACGAGAAGCCGACGGGGTCGAAGGACCCGTTTGCGCTACGGCGGGCGGCGTTGGGGGTGATCCGGTTGGTGTTGGGGAATGGGGTGCGAGTTGGGCTTAGTGAAATCCTTCATATCTCTCTCTGGGCAAACCTTGGTGCCGCTTTCAAGCTCGTCGTCGAACGCGATGCGAAAGTCCGATCGGCTTACGCGAAACATTCTGGTCAGTCCGTCACAAGCCTTGTCAGAGAAGAGATTGTGAGTGCACTCGTTGGGAGTAGTGGACAGACTGACCCCGAGAACGAGGCACTGTTGAAGAAGGTTGCTGATCCGGCACTCACGGTATCCGACCTCCTCACTTTCTTCCATGACCGCCTCAAGGTCTACCTCAAGGACCAGGGCGTTCGGCACGACATCATCGACGCCTGCCTCGCCATGCCGGGGAATGACGACCTGACGCTGCTCGTCAAGCGGGCCACGGCGCTGTCGGAAACGCTCAAGACCGAAGACGGAGCGAACCTGTTGCAGGGGTTCAAGCGGGCGAACAACATCCTGTCTCAGGCCGAGGCGAAGGATGGGGTCGAATACTCGTATGGGGCAGAGGTGAAGTTCGCCGAGACGGACGCGGAACGCGCGCTGTTTGCGGCGCTCGACACCGCCGAGGCGACGATCACCCCGGCCATGGCGCAGGAGGACTTCGGGACCGCGATGGCCGCGATGGCTGCCCTGCGGGGCCCCATCGACGCCTTCTTCACCGCCGTTCAGGTCAACTCGGACAACGAGATCATCCGGCGCAACCGGTTGAATCTGCTCCACCGGATCCGGGCTGTCTGTTCGGGCGTGGCGGACCTTGCGCGGATCGAAGGCTGACCTGTGGGGAGCCCCCCACCCCCGACCCCTCCCCACGGAGGGGGAGGGGA
>JBGSVS010000382.1:0-6066 GCA_041752895.1 Tabrizicola sp. | reverse complement strand
GATCTGGCGGTGCGCGACCAGACGCGGAAGCCACGCTCGGCCGCAGCCAGCGCGTCGTCCAGATCGGACCGGCGGGCGATGGGCAGACGACCGATCTCGGCCTCGGTCGCGGGGTTCAGCACGGGAAGGCTGTCAGTAGTCTTGCGCCACTGGTTGTCGATGAAAAGCTGCAGGTCGGGATAGTCGGTCATCATCTGTCCGTCGGTTGATCCGGCCATTAACCCGCAGTGGCATGTTGAACGCAAATGAAGTATCAGAACTTGGATATTCACTTTGGGAATATCAGAATGGCCAGACTGCCCCGGCTGGAAACCCATCTGTCCCTGCGCCACCTGACGCTGATCGACGCCATCGCCCGAGAAGGCACCCTGTTGGGGGCGGCGCAAGGCGCGGGGCTGACGCAATCGGCGGTCACCAAGGCCCTGCAAGAGGCGGAAGCGACCCTTGGCACCCGATTGTTCACCCGCACCAATCGCGGCGTGCAGGCCACGCAGGCGGGCGAGGTTCTGGTGGCGCATGCCCGGCTGGTGTTGACCCAACTGCGCCATGCCGGGCAAGAGCTGGAAGACCTGCGGTCAGGCTCGGGCGGGCGGGTGGCGATCGGCGTTCTGGTCTCGGCGGCGGTCTCGATCCTGCCCATGGCAATTGCTGCCGTGCGCGTCGACCGCCCCAATCTGGCAGTGAAGGTGATTGAAGGCACCAACGACGTCCTGATGCCGCTGTTGCGTGCCGGAGAACTGGACCTTGTGATCGGCCGTCTGCCTGCATTTTCTCCGGGCAGTGGGGTTGCTGAAGAACCTTTGTGCGACGACTTTGCCCAGATTGTGGTGCGCAACGGCCATCCCTTGTTGTCGCGCCGAAACCTGGCTCTGGCAGACCTCATGGACAGCCCCTGGATATTGCCAAGGCAGGAAACCAGCCTGCGCCGCCAGATCGAAGAGGGGTTTCGCGAGATGGGTCTGCACCCGCCGGTCAACATCGTGGAATCGGTGTCGATCCTGACCAATCGCGCCCTTGTGCTGCGCGCGGATTATCTGGCGATTTGGCCGGTGCAACTGGCCCGGTTCGAGGCTGAACTGGGTCTGGTCACGGCACTGGACATTGCCTTGCCCACCACACGCCGCCCGATCGGTATTTCCACGCGGCGGGGCGCGCGGCTTTCTCCGGGGGCGGAGGCCCTGATCGACGCCCTGCGCCTTGCCGCCACGCAGGGCCTATAGGGCGCAAGGCGGGAATGAGACCAATGGCCGGCCCGAACATGCGGGCCGGTCATGGCGATGCCCGCACGGGGTCAGTGCGACAGATTCTGCCCCATTCTTGCAAACCGCTCCGGGTCCGAAGACTTCAGCCGCAGCGCCAGAAGCAGCCCGACGACCCCACCGGCCGGGATCAGCGACGGCAGAACCCAGCTGAGGCTGCCGCCGGTGGTGCCGGTCAGGTCGCCGTAGTTGATGAAGATATAGACGAACAGCGCCGCCATGATCAGCCCGGCAATCCCGGGCAGGATCATGGTCGACAGTGCCGAACCGCCACCGTTCTTTGAGAAGTAGACGATCACCGACAGAGAGGTGACGCCCATCATCCCGATCACGCCCAGTGTACCGATCTGGCTGATCCAGGTGAACATGTGCAGGATCGGGTCCAGCCCCAGTCCGGCAAAGATCGCCAGCACGATCAGCGCTCCGATCGTCTGCACGACCGACCCCACATGCGGGCTTTGGTGCGCGTCATGGGTGGAGCCGAAGGCGGATGGCAGCAGCCCGTCGCGGCCAGCGACATAGGAATAGCGGGCGATGTAGTTGTGGAACGCCGAAAGTGCTGCAAACAGGCTGGAGACCAGCAGCAGCCCAGCGATCATCGAGATGGTCGGGTTGGTATAGGTCTCGGCGAGGATGAAGAAATGCGCGGTCGGGTCTTCCAGCCCGGCAAGGGTTTCGACCAGTTTGTCGGCCCCGGTTCCGGCGATCATCAGCCAGGTGGTGAAGACGAAGAACACCCCGATCATCAGGATCGACAGATAGGTTGCGCGCGGGATGGTGCGGGTGGGGTCCTTGGCCTCTTCGCCGTAAATCGTGGTCGCCTCGATCCCGATGAAGGACCCAAGGCAGAACAGGATCGCCGCCGTCAGCGAACCGGAGCTGAGTGCGGAGACATCGAAGATGTTGACCGCCAGCCCCGCGCCCTCGGCACCGCCCGCGCCGATGATGGCGAAGTCGACGATCAGCACGATCAGATATTCCAGCGCGACCAGCACGATCAGCACCTTGGCCGACAGGTCCACCTGCCGGTAACCGAGGACGCCGAAAAGAAGGATGGCGATCAGGCTGTAAACCCACCAGTCCAGCGTCAGGCCGAACTGGCTGAACACCCCGGCCGAGATGCCGCCCAGAAGACCGATCAGGCCGAACTGCATGGTGTTGTAGGCGACCAGCGCGATGATCGACACGGCCCCGCCCCAGGTGCCGCCCAGACCGCGCGCGGCATAGGCGTAAAAGGCACCCGCGTTGACGACGTGCCGGCTCATCGCGACGTAGCCTGCGGCGAAGGCCAGCATCACCAGCGTCAGAAGGATGAAGGTCAGTGGCACGCCGGTGCCATTGCCCAAAAGAAAGGCCAGCGGCATGGCGCCTGCGACCCCGGTCAGGGGTGCAGCGGCCGAAATCACCATGAAGGTGACGGCCAGAAGCCCCAGCGAATTTCGCCTCAGGCTGTTTGTTCCGTTTGCAGAGATATCGGTCATGGTCCCTCCTTGTTGCGCGTTGTCCCGGTCTTGCTGCCGGGTCGGGTTCGTCAGAGTGCCCCCTTTTCCCTATTGGCCGTCAGTCGGTGACCGGGCCGTCAGGGGGCAAGTGGATGGCCCGGCGATAGGCGCGTTGGCCGTAAAGCAGGGCAGAGGCGTTGTCGGTAAGGCGCACATCGGTGACGCGGCCGACGATGATATGATGGGTTTCCCACAACAGGGCCGTTGCCAGGCGGCATTCGAAGGCCGCAGAGGCACCCTGCAGGACGGGCTGGCCTTGCGCCCCCGGTTGCCACGGGGCGCGGGTAAAGCGGTCGGCATGGTCGGTTGAACCGCCGCGCCCGGCGAACAGGTTCGACAGGTCTTGCTGCGTCTCGGCCAGCAGGTTGGCGCAAAAGGCGCGGTTCTTCAGGATCGCGGCCCCGACGGGCGACAGGTGATGCACGCAAAGGAGAAGCGACGGCTGATCGCCATCGGCCGAGACCGAGGTCAGCGAGGACACGGTGACGCCATAGCGGCCGCCGTCGCCGTCGGTGGTGGCGACGGCCACGAAGGTGGCGGCCCGGCTCATGCCTTCCAGAAATGCGGCGCGCAGGTCCATGGTCAGCCCAGATCGAAGAAGCGCTGCAGCTCGACGTCCGGAACCTTCTTTCGGAACTCGTCATGCTGGCTTTCGCGGGTGGCGGTAAAGGCGTCGACAAAGCGGTCGCCCAGCCAATCGCGGGCAAAACCCGATCCGCGCAGGCGGCTGATCGCTTCGGGCATCGACCGCGCAAAGTCGCGCGCCGGTTCCTGCGCATAGCCCGAGCCGATGACTTCGGGCTCTGGCTCGATCTTGCCAAGGATCCCTGCAATTCCGGCGGCCAGCGTGGCGGCGGTGGTCAGGTAGGGGTTGGTATCGGCACCGGGAAGGCGGTTTTCCACCCGAAGGCTTCCCGGATCATGGCCGACCAGCCGGAAACAGGTGGTGCGGTTCTCGTAGCCCCAGGTCAGGCCGGGGGGCGCGAAGGTGCCGGGGGCAAAGCGGCGGTAGCTGTTCACCGTGGGCTGGAAGATCAGGGTCATGTCGCCGATGAAGGTCTGCAGCCCGCCCAGGAACCAGCGGAACATCTGGCTGACGCCGTTCTTCTGGCTTGCGTCCCAGAAGACCGGCGTGCCCGCCTTGTCCTTCAGGCTTATGTGCAGGTGGATCGACTGGCTGTCGGCGGCCTCGTTCCAGCGCGGCATGAAGGTAACGGACTTGCCCTGCCGCAGCGCCAGGGCGCGCAGGAAGTTCTTCAGCAGCACCAGTTGATCCGCAGGCTCCAACCCGCCGCCCGCGCCGATGCAGCACTCCATGAACCCCGCGCCGATTTCCTCGTGCATCTTGGCAAGGTCGATCTTCAGCGGTTCGCAGATCGCGGCCAGCGATTCATACCATTCGGTCTGCACCGCCTGGTAGAGGATCAGGTCGTGGCTTGCATGCAGCGTCGCGGGCTTGAGGTCACGGTAGCCCTTGGCCTTCGCGCTTTCGGGGGTCTCGTCGAACAGGGTGTATTCCAGCTCCATCCCGTATTTCGGGAAGAGGCCCGCTTCGGCCGCGCGGGCCAGCACCTTGGTCAGGATCGACCGGGGGCACAGTTCTGCCGACTGGCCGGTAAAGTTCGACAGGATCAGCAGATCATGCCCCGGCTTTGACCACGGCATGCGCCGGACGCTGCCGGGGTCGAGGATCAGCGGATCGTCGTGGAAATCCCCGGCATCGTCGTTCACGCCGGGCATGTTCAGATGCACGTCGGTCGGGTCCAGCGCCAGTTGCGCCGGGGCCATGCCCATGCCCGCCTTGGCAATCCCCCGCAGACTGCTGGCCGACACCATCTGCCCGCGCAGAAGGCCGTTCGTATCGGTCATCGCGACCGTGGCAAAGCGGCTGCCGGGATCGGCGAGGAAGTCGTCAAGCGTCATGGGTCACCTGTTGGGAAGGGGCGCCTTGCAGCGCTTCAAGTTGGTCAAGATCCGGCCCGGAGGCGGTGGAATAGGCCTTCAGGAAGACGCGCAGGCCGTTCAGGATATAGCGGGCCAGCACGGCGCGGTCGGGCTGGACATCGGGCATGTAAAGGGCCTGGGTCCGTGGGGCCGACAGGATCAGGCCCCACAGGTCCTGCGCTGCCAGTTCTGAATCCTCGAACGCCAGCCGCCCCGCCCGGCGCTGGCCGTCCAGATAGCGCATGATCCCACGCAGCAGATGATCGGGACCCGAGGCCTGATACGCCCGCCCGATCTCGGGAAAGCGCTGCACCTCGCCGATGATCAGCCGGGCAAGGGACAGCATCTCGGGGCGCATGACGGTATCGGCATAGGCCCAGGCGAAAACCAGCAGGTCCGCGACCATGCCCTGATCGGACGGATGCTCGAACACGTCCAGCATCACGTCGCGCTTGCCCAGCATCATCGCCTGAAAGAGCGATTCCTTGGACGGGAAGTAGGAATAAAGCGTGGGCTTGGTCACCCCCGCCGCTGCCGCCACTGCGTCCATCGACGCGCCGGAATAGCCCTGCGCGGCAAAGACCTTCAGCGCCGCGTCCAGAATGGCGCGCTCACGGTTCAGCCGGTTCTGTACGCGCTTTGGCAGTTGCGTCATGGCAGGCGGCCCAGCAGGTCAAGCAGCGGCCGGTTGTAGGCCTCGGGCGCCTCGACGTTGCAGACGTGGCCCGCGCCTGGGATCACCTCGAACCGCACATCTGCCGGTGCAGCGGCATCCCAGATCCGGCCTGCCACGCCGCGAATCTCGGCCGGAGGGGCCAACCGGTCATGCTCTCCGGTCATCAGCAGCACCGGCATCGTCAGACGCGCAAAGTCAAAGCGTTCCAACGGGTTGGTAAAGCACAGCAGCGCATCGCGGTAGGTGGCCGTCGGGATTGCCGCCATGCTGTCATGAAGCCGTTGCCGGATCGCCTCTGACGCGCCGGGGCTTGCCAGAACCTTGACGACGGCAGGTGCAAAATCAGCCGGAGTCTGACCCGCGTTCAACGGCACTTCGCGGCTGACCCGGAACGCCTCGCGCTCGTCCGGGCCCGCCTCGGACATGCCGGTGCAGCCGCCCGACAGGACCAGCGCATCCAGCATCTCGGGGTAGCGCATGGCAAAGGACGTGGCGATCCATGACCCATAGGACAGACCCACCAGCACCAGCCGTTTCGCCCCCAGCTTTTCCGCCACGCGCAGTATGTCGGCGCAGTAGTCGTCGACGGTGGAATGCCTGGGGCCAAGCGTGCTGTCGCCATAGCCCCGCAGGTCAAGGGCTGCGGCGCGCATCACGCCCCCCACGGCCTTCAGCTGATCCAGCC
>JBGSVS010000381.1:0-1913 GCA_041752895.1 Tabrizicola sp. | reverse complement strand
GGCGGAGGTGGTGGACTATCCGGCGCTGGTTGGGCCGGTCGTGGATCGGAGGGCCTCGCTGGCCGGGTTGCCGCCCTTGCTGCGGACCTATCTGGGGATGGGGGGCTGGGTATCGGATCACGCGGTGGTGGACCGGGAGTTGGACACGCTCCACGTCTTCACTTGCGTCGAGGTCGACCGGGTGCCTGCGGCCCGGGCGGCCAGTCTGCGGGCGGTGGCGGGGTAGGTGTCCACGGTGGACAGGGGCCTGGGCCAAGGAATATCAATGGTTTGGATGCAGGCATTAAGGATTCAGCAACGGTTGACCTGTGTCGCACAAGGCCGAGTATCTGGGACAGAGGCGGTGCAGATTTCCATAGGCCATGGGTTTGGCCCGTGAGATATTGCAGGCAAGGCGATGGGAGATCGGTATGAAACTCTGGGCGTTGCTGGCCTGCCTGCTTGCGTTCGCGGCCCCAGCGCGGGCCCAGGTGAGCGATTGCATGGCCGAGGGCTACCTTGGATCCTTCGGGGTGGCGGGGGTCGATGACCTGACCTGCGCCGAGGTCTTCCGTTTCAGCTTTCCGACACCCGGCGGTGAGCGGATCGTGCGCGGAATTGCCGACCTCAACGCTGATTGGGCGTTTCAGCCGGGCACGGTGGCCGCAGTAGAGGCGGCGGCGCGCGAGGCGACGGCGGGGCTTCAAGCCCTTGGCACCTACCGGATCGGCGATGTGACGATCCTGCTTCTGGCTGACCAGGCTGCTCCCGAAGCAACGCGCGATCCGCACGCCCGCACTGTTCTGGCGCAGGCCTGGCACCCGGAGGACCGCGTCGCCGACGAATGCCTGATGACGCAGTTCCTTTGGGGGGAGGGCGGGGTGACCGCGGACTTCCCCACGACTCTGGCGCATGAGCTGTTCCATTGCGTGCAATACGCCACCCTTTCCCCCGAACAGACAGCGACCTACACCAAATTCGGCGACTGGTGGATCGAAGGCTCGGCCGAGGCCTTTGCGGCTTATGCCATTGCTGACAGCCGGGGCACGGCAGAGCACGGGGCCGATTTCAACGCGGCCGTCTCGGAGCGTTTGCCGCTATACAAGATGAGCTATGAGGCCACCATCTTCTTCTACTGGCTGATCCAGACCCGCGACATTGGCGGGTTGATGCCCTTCCTTGCCGGCATGTCAGGCGGGATCGGCGCCGATGCCCAACGCGCGGCAATGCGCGATGCGATGTCGGATGAAGAGTGGCTGGATTTCGCCGAAGCCTTTGTCGACGAGACCATCCAGCATCCGCATGGCCAGGGCCTGGGACTGCAAGGGCGGTTTCCCATAGAATACCTGCACATTGAAACCTCGGGCAGACATCGGATGACCTTCGAGCCCTTCGCGGTGATCCCGGGCATGGCGGACTACGCCTGCGGTCACTGGGAGAACCGGTTGAGCGCGGCCAACTTGTCCAGTCGGTTGGAGTCGGAACATGACTGGTCGGCGGGCTGGCGGCCCGAGATGGACACGCGGGACGGGGCCGAGCATGAACTGCGCTTCGTCGCGATGGAGACCGGGGACGCCCCGCACGAGGTGACCTTGCGGGCGCGACGGTTGGCGGCCTGCACACCTTGCCAGGGCTCGACCCGGATTGACCAGTGTCTGGTGGGCAACTGGGAGGGCGACACGCGTCCGCTTCTGGAGATGCTGCGGCGCGCGGGTGCGCCCCTGTCGCGGAATGCGATGGGGCCGATGTATCTGCAGGTGAACGAGGACGGGACCTTTGTCACGTCGGACGTGCCGATCGACTTCCAGACGACCACGGTAGACGACGAAGGGACGACCACAGTCGATGTGACGGGGACGGCGGGGCGGTCGGCGGGGCGCTGGTCGATCCTGGGGCCGGGGCGGCTGGCGGGCTGTTCCGACATGACGGAGGCG
>JBGSVS010000380.1:0-7892 GCA_041752895.1 Tabrizicola sp. | reverse complement strand
TGAAACACCCCGAGGACGGCGCCCGCGAAGGCGCCGCCTTCGTTGACGCCCACATCATCCGCGTGACGGAAAAGGCCTTCGACGATTTCGCCGACGCAGGCACCGATCGCGCCGCCAACCGCCGCATGCTTGGACTGGAGTAAACTGACGCCCATCGAAGTGCTGTCAGACTACTGCGAACCAGTCTTCGTCACCCCATCCCGACCTTTGCGTCAGACAGCAAGAAGGCCGCTCCAGTCGGTCAGCGCGGCGGCGCGGGTCTGCTTGAAGGTGTTGCGGTCTTGGTGGTGGCGCCCGTCGGAAAGTGGTTGAGGACCGAGGCATGGACTGAGGCGAACGTCTGCAACGTTCGCATGCGCCGGACCCGCAGCATCGCCCGCTCGCGTTTTCGGATCAGCTTTTGAGCCAGCGTCGTAGGAGCGAAGCTGATCGGTCAAGATCGTCTCGGGCCGACCATGCCGCTTCATGGATTTCTTCAAGAATTCAAATGCTGCCTTTCGATCGCGCGTCTTGGTGACGATGCTCTCCAGCACCTCGCCTGCGTGATCGACAGTGCGCCAAAGGTAGTGCTTCACCCCGTTGATCCTCACGTAGACTTCGTCGAGGTGCCAGTGGCGGCAAGCGCGCATCGCTTCCACCCGTCGGCCACTGATCCCGGCAGCGAACATTGGGCCGAACCGGTTCCACCAATAGCGCACCGTCTCGTGGCTGATCTCGATGCCACGCTCATGGAGCAGGTCTTCCTCATTGCGATGCGACAGCGGGAACCGGATGTAGAGCATCACCGCCAAGCGGGTGATCTCGGGGGGCGTCTTGAAGTCGCGGAAAGGTCAGTGCCTCCTCATCCGCCGAGGCCCACCGGGCGCCCTGGTCCCCTCACGCCGGTTTCGTCTGACAACACCCTCGCGGGTGTTTCGCGGGTAAGTTCCTACGGGTCGCCAACGGCCGGGCGCTCCAGAAAGTTCCCTGCAAATTCCCTGCACGCAAGGAAATTCCAAGTGCAAGAACCGAAGCGCCAGATGCGCCAAAGAGAGACGCAACCCAAAAAAGGGCCACCAATCTGGCGTGAACAAGTGTCTCTGTCAGGAAGCGGACCGGCCAAAGGACCGGAACGTCCGCAAAGAAAGCCGATTTTAGCCAACAATCAGATACTTATGTGGTTGGCGGAGACGAAGGGATTCGAACCCTCGAGACCCTTTCGGGTCTGCGCCCTTAGCAGGGGCGTGCCTTCGACCACTCGGCCACGTCTCCGCCTGCCCGTTTATCGGGGCGGGCCACGCGGGGCAAGGGGAAAGGTGGCGCGCGTGATCCCGGGCGCAGAGAAGGCTTCTGTTCCGGCGCACCGCGCACTAACCTGCCGGAAACGCTTGTCGGCCTGTCATCCCGGACGCGGCCGAAAACCAGCACAGGATGCCAAGACATGACCCTTCCTGCCCACGCCCAGATCGTCGTCATCGGCGGCGGGATCATCGGCTGTTCGACCGCCTACCACCTGGCCCGCGACCACAAGGCCGATGTGATCCTTCTGGAGCAAGGCAAGGTCACCTCGGGCTCGACCTGGCACGCTGCGGGGCTTGTGGGACAGCTGCGGTCCTCGGCCTCGATCACCAAAGTGCTCAAATACACGGTCGAGCTTTACAAGGGCCTCGCCGCCGAGACTGGCCTCGACACCGGCTGGAAAATGACCGGCTGCCTGCGACTGGCCACCACCGCTGACCGCTGGACCGAGTTCAAGCGCCTCGCCACCACCGCCCGCAGCTTCGGGATGGAGATGGACCTTGTCGGCCCGGACGAGGTCAAGCGGATGTGGCCCTTGATGGACACTTCGGACCTGATCGGGGCCAGCTGGTTGCCGACCGACGGGCAGGCAAGCCCTTCTGACATCACGCAAAGCCTTGCCAAGGGTGCGCGGATGCATGGGGCGAAGATCCACGAAGGGGTCAAGGTCACCGGCTTTCGCATGGACGGTCGCCGCATCACCCATGTCGAGACCGACCAAGGGGTTATCGCCTGCGAGACCGTGGTCAACTGCGGCGGCATGTGGGCTCGGCAGGTGGGCGCAATGGCAGGCGTCGCGGTGCCGCTGCACCCGGTCAAGCACCAGTATATCGTGACCGAGAAGATCGAGGGCCTCTCCCCCGACGCAGCCACCTTGCGCGACCCCGACCGGCGCACTTATTTCAAAGAGGAAGTCGGCGGCCTGATCATGGGCGGGTATGAGCCCGACCCCCAGGGCTGGGTCACCGGTGACATCCCGGAAAACTGGGAGTTTCGTCTCTTCGACGACGACTACGACCACTTCGGCCAACACCTCGAACAGGCCATCGCCCGGGTCCCTGCGCTGGCGAATGTCGGCGTCAAGCAGATGATCAACGGCGCGGAAAGCTTTACCCCGGACGGGAACTTCATCCTTGGCCCCGCCCCGGAATGCGCCAACATGTATGTGGGTGCGGGGTTCAATGCCTTCGGTATCGCGTCCGGGGGCGGCGCGGGCTGGGTTCTGGCCGATTGGGTGATGAACGGCGAAGCCCCCCTTGACCTCTGGGCCGTCGACATCCGCCGCTTTTCCAGCCTCCACCGCGACCGTGACTGGGTCGCGGAACGCACGCTGGAAGCCTACGGCAAGCACTACACCGTCGCCTTCCCGCATGAGGAATACACCTCCGGCCGCCCCCGCATCGTGTCGCCGCTTTACGACCGCCTGCAGGCGGCGGGCGCGGTCTTCGGGTCGAAACTGGGGTGGGAGCGTCCGAACTGGTTCGCCCCCCCGGGGACGGAGGCGAAGGACATCTACTCGATGGGCCGCCAGAATTGGTTCGACGCCGTGGGTCAGGAACACCTGCATGTCCGCGCCCATGCCGGGGTCTTCGACCAGTCCTCTTTCGCCAAATACGAACTGACCGGCCCCGGCGCGCCTGAGGCGCTTGAGGCGATCTGCGCCAACCGCGTCGCCCGCGATGTCGGCCGCCTGACCTATACCCAGCTTCTGAACTCACGCGGGGGGATCGAGTGCGACCTAACCGTCGCGCGGCTGGCCGAAGATCACTTCTACATCGTCACCGGCACCGGCTTTCGCACCCATGATTTCGGCTGGATCGCCGACCACCTGCCCGCCGAGGGCGTCACTTTCCGCGACGTGACCGAAGACTGGGGCGCCCTCTCCCTCATGGGCCCCCGCGCCCGCGACATCCTGACCAAGGTCACCACAGCCGACGTCAGCAACACCGCCCTCCCCTTCGGCTCCGCCCGCGAGATCACAGTCGCCGGCACCCCAGTCCGCGCGCTGCGCGTGACCTATGTCGGCGAATTGGGCTGGGAGCTGCACGTCCCCATCGCCGCCCTCGCCCGGGTCTACGACGCCCTCCTGGCCGCAGACCCGCAGCTGAAACCCGTGGGCTACCGCGCGCTGGAATCCCTGCGGCTGGAGAAAGGCTACCGCGCCTGGTCTTCGGACATCACGCCCAACGACACGCCCCATGAGGCGGGCCTTGGCTGGGCGGTGAAGCTGAAATCCGGCCTGCCTTTCCTCGGCCGCGAGGCCCTGGTCACTCGCTTGGCGCAGCCCATGAAAAAGCATTTCACCGGCTTCACCGTCACCGACCCCAAGGCCGTCCTCGTGGGCCGCGAGACGATCCTGCGCGATGGCCAGCCGGTCGGCTACCTCACCTCGGGCGGCTATGGCTATACCATCGGGCAAAGCATCGGCTACGGCTATGTCCGCTGCGATACAGGCGTCACCGGCGACTGGCTGGCGCAGGGCCGCTACGCTCTGGTCATCGCAGGCGAGGAAACACCGGCTGACCTTGCCCTTGACCCGCCCTACGACCCCGACAACAGCCGCATCCGCGCATGACCTGGACCCAGCGCTTCCCTGAGCTTGCCCCCCTGCCCGCCGACATCGCGGGCGAGCTTGCCACGCGCAGCCGCACTGTCCATTTGCCAGCGGGCACCCGGGTGTTCGAGGCAGGCCAACACGCGCAGAACATGCTCCTCCTCCTCAAGGGCACCGTCCGCGTCCAGCAGGTCTCGGACACCGGACGCGAGGTCTTCCTTTACCGCGTCCATGCCGGGGAAAGCTGCATCCTGACCACCGCCTGCATGCTGGCCGACGAGGATTACGCCGCCGAAGGTATCGCCGAGACCGATATTGAGGCCGTCGCCATCCCCCGCGCGGTCTTTGACGACCTCGCCGGGCGCTCCACGCAGTTCCGCGCCTTCGTCTTCCGCGCCTATTCCCGCCGCATCGCCGACCTCTTCGCCCTGATCGACGACATCATCTTCCAGCGCATCGACGTTCGCCTGGCCGAGCGCCTGCTGGAACTGGCCCAGGACGGCACCGTCCACGCCACCCACCAGGCCCTTGCGGTCGAGCTTGGCACCGCCCGCGAAGTCATCTCACGCACCCTCGCCGAGTTTCAGCGCCGCGGCTGGGTCGAAACCGCCCGCGGAGAAATCCGCATCGGAAATCGTGCAGGCCTCGAACATCTTGCCCGGTCTGTGTGACCTAGTCACCGACAGCCATGCGCCGATGCCCTAGAATAGGCTCATCCAGACAAAAGGAGAGTTGGACATGGGACGGAATACAGGAAATGCGGATCGGGCCTTTCGCGCGCTGATCGGGGTGCTTGCACTGCTTGGCGCGTTTGCCTTCGGGTGGTTCTCGGGCTGGATGGTCTGGGCAGCGGCTGCGGTTGGCGTCATCATGCTTGGCACCGCCGCCGTCGGGTTCTGCCCGCTCTACCGGCTGGTGGGGGTCAACACCTGCAAGATCTGAGGACCGTAAGGAAACTGCTTCCCCCCCCCTCCGTGGGTCTCACTGGGGGGAGGCGCCATGATCAGCGGTCTTTTCATCGTCCGCGTGCTGGCGTCCCGCACCGCGACCCGAAAGGCTGGCTGAGCGGACGAGGCCTCCGTGACCATTGACCTCACCGTCAAACCCGAAGTGAAGGGCTTCTTCGATCCCGCGACGAACACGATCAGCTAAGTGGTCAAGGACCCCGCCTCGACCGCCTGCGCCATTGTCGACAGCGTTATGGACATCGACTACGCCGCAGGCCGGATCACCTCTACCCACGCCGATCAGCTTATCGCCCATGTCCGTGACCAGGGCCGATGCCAGGACTTCGGCCCGAATGGTCGCGACATCCGCTGGGAAACCACAGTTGCCGAGGAAGGGGCGCACAACATCCACGTCGCAGGCAAATCGCGGGACGCGTTCGCCGCACTGCGCACGAAACGCGACCAGACACTCGCCATGCCCAAGCTCATCATCCCGTCGCTGCAGGTCAACATGCGCGGCGGTGCCCTGCCTCCGGCGGATGAGGACGGCCAACGCTTCCTGAAGGTCCCGATCACCGGGATCTGACGGCGCGTCTCAAAGAGAAAGGCCTTGGCTATCCTGCGGGACAGCCAAGGCCTCAAGGTCCGATCAGGCTTGATCAGCCGCCGGCAGCAACTGCGGCTGCGCTGGTGGTCGTGGTCTCGTCGTCATTGCCACAAGCGATGGCACAAACGATGATCAGGCCCACGACGACCGGAACGATCCAGCCCGAACGGGGCGAGTCCGCCACGACTTCCGGCTGGCCCTCTTCCTCGATGACGACCGGGCCGCCGGCAAAGGCGACGGGTGCGCTGAATGCCAGCGAAGCCGCCAGCACAAACGATGCGATTTTCTTCATGATCTGCTTCCTCTGATTTGAACGAGGCCTTGTATCGGCCAGTGGCTCTATTGGATCAGGAACACACGGCTGGACAAGCACAACCCCGTCGATCATCCACGGCAAAGCCTCAATTGCGGCAAACATACATCAATTCATGACGCTCTGGCCATCCGATCGCATTGGCCGACAAGAGACGTCTTCTCCTTGGCACGCCGTTCAAACAGAACGGCGGCACCTAGGTGCCGCCGCTCAAGATCAGTCCAGCACTCGAAAACGACGCGTTATTCGAGAACCACAGTCGTTTCTTCTGGGTCGTCACTGCCGCAGGCGATCGCGCACACGATGATCAGTCCGACGACAACCGGAACAATCCAGCCCGAACGGGGCGAGTCTGCAATCACTTCCGGCTGGCCTTCTTCCTCGATGACAACGGGACCACCGGCAAAGGCGGACATCGAGGTCAGAGCCAACGCAGAAGCCACAATGATCGTCGCAATTTTCTTCATTCCAAGCCTCATCTGTTTGCAGAAGATTTCTACCCAGCAAGTAACGGCGCAACCGCCGAAATTCGCAAGCTTGCATTCATGCTTCTGCAAAGCGCGCGCTCCAATGAGGCAAACTTGCATCAATCCGAAATTCGCGCTGATGGCCGAACCCGGTCCCAATAAGAACCTGAGCGGGACACGCAGTCCCGACTATTCGCCCTTGGTCCGTCCGAAATGAAAGCGACAGCGCGATGTGCGCTGCCGCTTTGCATTGCCTTGCGGTCACTCCGACGAGGGCCCGCCAGGAAAGGTCAACCCATGACAGCCGAAGCCGCCAGAGAGCCGTCCAATCAGTCGCTAGCAACCGCAGCGATCAGGATCAGGCCGACGACAACCGGAACGATCCAGCCCGAACGGGGCGACGCGGCTTCGACAACCGGCTCTTCGACGACGACGACGGGGCCACCAGCGTGTGCAGCGGAGGTGACCATTGCAAGCGCGAGCAGCGGCGCAGCGAACTTCTTCATGACATTTCCTTTCTCAATTCCGGATGTGTCCGGGGAACGTTCGGAAGCTATGCGTGTCCAAAGTAGCACACAACGGATTCGTTGTTTTTGCCCTGAATGAGTCCTTGAGGTTGACTTTCTTGCAACAGAGAGAACGACTTCACCCCGCCCGGACCCGCAAGAAACCGTAAAAATCCGGTCGCCCTGTCGCAACCGGATCCTGACCGGACCAAAGTGCAGCGGATAGCTTACGGCTGCGGGAGGACTTTGATCGGGTCGATCGGTTCGCTCGATTCAACGGGGTCGCTATCCCCGCCGCCGCCGCCACAGGCAACCAGGCAAGCCAGCACCAGAAGCCCCAGCACCGGCAGGATGCCGGACGACCCGACCGGCGCTTCCTCGATCAACTCGTCATTGCCTTCCTCGATCAGCACCGGACCACCGGCCTGGGCCATGGTCGCCGAAAGGATGACCGACGCCACCAAAGCCGCTTTCAGAAATTCTTTCATTTCATCCCCCCGAAACCCGCACCAGCACGATTGCCACAATCCGGTCACAATTGCATAAGGCGCTGCGGTTCGTGCGGCAATCCGGCCAAGCCGCTCTCGGCGGTTTTCCACAGAAATTTGCGGATTCTCGCCTACCGGTTGTGATACGCAGCCAGTTATCCACAAGCTGTGCGAAACTCGGGCCGTCAGAACATCCCCGGAACAACCTGATCCGGCGGGCGGTGGCCGTCGGCGAAGGTCTTGATGTTTATGATAACCTTCTCGCCCATCTCGATCCGGCCCTCGACAGTCGCCGACCCCATGTGCGGCAGAAGGACGACGTTCGGCAATTCCAGAAGCCGGGGATTGATGTCTGTGCCGTGCTCGTAGACGTCAAGCCCCGCCCCGGCCAGCTCCCCGGCCCGCAGTGCCCGCGTCAGAGCGTTCTGGTCGATCACTTCCCCGCGCGAGCTGTTGACCACCACGGCCGAGGGCTTCATCAGCTTCAGCCGCCTGGCGTTCAGAAGATGGAAGGTCGACGGAGTGTGCGGGCAGTTGATCGACAGGATGTCCATCCGCGCCAGCATCTGGTCCAGGCTCTCCCAGTAGGTCGCCTCGTGCTCGGCCTCGACCTCGGGGCGCAGGCGCTTGCGGTTGTGGTAGTGCACCTGCAGCCCGAATGCCTTCGCCCGCCGCGCCACCGCCTGCCCGATGCGACCCATCCCCAGGATGCCAAGCCGCCGCCCGCCCAGC
>JBGSVS010000379.1:0-2069 GCA_041752895.1 Tabrizicola sp. | reverse complement strand
TAGGCCAGGTCATGGGCGTAATTGGCCGCAATCGCGGCACATACCGCAAGCAGACCAAGCCCGATAAGTTTTAGGTAATCCCACATGTAGCGTCCCTTCGTCCTGTCTGGCCGACTTTACCCCCGCGCGAGTCAGGGCAGTGTCGGGCACTTCGACTGTCCTGACTTCTGCAGTGTAGCAGCTCTGCATGCCTTGATCTGCGTCAATACCTTAGACGCCCGTCCTTGACCTTGGTCAAAGCGCCGCAGGCAGGCAGCCCTTACTGTGATCCCATCACCGAAACGGGAGAACATCATGGCCTACAAATCCATTCTGACCGTTGCGACGTCGCCCAATGGCCTCATGCCAGTGGTCACGGCCGCAGCGCAGATCGCCGCCCGCAGCGATGCGCATCTTGACGCGCTTGCCCTTGGGGTGGACCGGACCCAGATCGGCTATTCCTATGTCGGCTCAGGCGCCGTGATGATCGCCGCCGCGATGGAGCGGGCCGAGGAAGAAGCCCGCGCCACCGAAAAGGCCCTGACCGCCGCCCTGGGCGCCCAGTCCCCCGGTCTGCGGGTCGCATCCGAATCTGCCGTGACCCAGCTTGGCGCGCTGACCGATGTCGTGGCCGCCCGCGCCCGCTATGCCGACCTTGTGATCCTGCCGCTGCCCTATGGCAAGGCGCGCGGGGTCGAGGACGAGGCGGTGACCGAAGCCGCGCTGTTCGAAGGCATGGCACCGGTCCTGATCGTCCCGCCGTCCGGAATGAAAGCAGCCCAGCCGAAACGGATCGTCGTCGCCTGGAACCAGAGCCGTGAGGCCCTGGTCGCCGCGCGTCGCGCGATGCCGCTTTTGCGACAGGCCGAAACGGTGCAGATCGTCGTCATCGACCCGCCCACGCATGGGCCAGAGCGGTCCGATCCGGGTGGGTTGTTGTGCCAGCTTCTGGTCCGGCACGGGGTCCATGCCGAAGTGTCGGTGCTGGCCCGGACTCTGCCGCGCGTGTCCGAAGTTCTTGCCCGACATGTGCGCGACATGGATGCCGACCTTCTGGTCATGGGTGCCTATGGCCATTCGCGGTTCCGCGAGGCGATCCTGGGTGGTGCGACCCGCGACATGCTGGAGGCCGCCGAAGTCCCGGTGTTCCTCGCGCACTAGGCGCGACCAGCTCCGGGGCGGATCACGGGGCCAATCATCCGGCCCTGAGTTGCGCCATGTTACCGGACAAGGCGCAGCTGGACCGCGCTGCGGACGGGCGCGTTTGCCAGGATCGGCTCGCCCACACCCTCAAGCGCTGCCAGTGCGTCCCGGCGGGCCAGAAGCAGGCGGGCGATGCGCTTTGCCGCTGTCCCGTCGCCATAGGGATTGGGCTTACCGCGCAGACCGGCCTTGGTCCCCTGTGCAAGCACTGCGCGACCGGCCTTCAGGATACTTGCGGGTTCCGTCCCCGTCAGCTGCGAGAAGCCAGCTTCGATCGCTTCGGGTCGTTCGGATTCGTTGCGGACGACAAGGATCGGCACCCCGAAGGTCGGAGCCTCTTCCTGCACGCCGCCCGAATCGGTGATCACCAGCGACGACATGCTCATCAGATAAACGAAATCCTCATACCCCAGGGGGTCAAGGAGACGCACGTTGGGCTGGTCGGCAAGCACTTTGCGGATGCAGCCCGATACCGCCGGATTGGGATGGACCGGCAGCACGAAGGCATGATCGCGAAACTCATCCGCAAGGTCGCGAAGCGCGGTGGCGACCCCGGTCATGACCGCGCCATGGCTTTCGCGGCGGTGAAGCGTGACAAGCACGATCGGCTTGCCGCCGGACAGACCCTTTTCCCAGGCATCAAGCCGCAGCGAGGTGTCGGTCGACCGGGTGATCGCGGTGCGGATGCCGATCAGGGCATCGACCACGGTGTTGCCGGTCAGATGAACGGTTTCGGGCGCGATGCCTTCGGCCAGAAGGTTCCGCCGCGCCCAGTCGGTCGGCGCGAAGTGCAGATCGACAATCGGGGCGATCATCCGGCGATAGCCTTCCTCGGGCCAGGGACCCGCAAGGTTGCCGGTGCGCAGGCCCGCCTCGACATGGGCGAC
>JBGSVS010000378.1:0-7311 GCA_041752895.1 Tabrizicola sp. | reverse complement strand
CTCGCAGATGATGTGAAACCGGTCCGCCCCGGCATGCCCGGCGGGCAGTATCGGCCCCTGACCGAGGCGGGTGTCAGCCAGATCCACGCCGCAGCCCTGGACGCGCTGGAACAGATCGGCCTCTCTCAGGCCCCGCCCTCTGGCGTCAAGCTTCTGACCGAGGCGGGCGCAATCCAGGGCGATGACGGCCGCATCCGCTTTCCCCGCGCTTTGGTCGAGGACATGCTGGCCGTCGCCGCCCGCAACATCACCCTGCACGCCCGCGACCCGAAGCACGACCTGCACCTGACCGGCACCAACGTCCATTATGGAACTGCCGGGGCCGCCGTGCATATCGTCGATCCGATCACGCTCGACTACCGCGAATCCACCGCGCAGGACCTCTATGACGCGGCCCGTCTGGTCGACAACCTTGACAACATTCACTTCTACCAGCGGACGATGGTCTGTCGGGATGTCATGGATAACAAGGAGATGGACCTGAACACCCTCTACGGGTGTCTGGCCGGAACCACGAAACACGTCGGCACCAGTTTCTCTGATCCGTCCCACGTCGCCGACTGCTTCGAGATGCTGCATATGGTGGCAGGGTCTGAAGAACACTGGCTGGAACGGCCGTTTGTCAGCAATTCCAACTGCTTTGTCGTCCCGCCGATGAAGTTCGCCGAGGAAAGCTGCATCACGATGGAGGACTGCATCCGCCGCGGGATGCCGATGCTGCTGCTTAGCGCGGGGCAGGCCGGGGCGACGGCCCCTGCGCCCATCGCGCTGGCGATCGTGCAGGCGGTGGCGGAATGCCTTGCCGGCGTCGTCTATGTCAACGCGATCAAGCCCGGAGCGCCGGCGATCTTCGGGACCTGGCCCTTTGTTTCCGATCTGAGAACGGGCGCCATGTCCGGTGGCAGCGCGGAACAAGCGCTTTTGACGGCCGGTTGTGCCCAGATGCACCGGTTCTACGACCTGCCTGGTGGCGCTGCCTCGGGAATTTCGGATTCGAAGCTTCCGGACATGCAAGCCGGATGGGAGCAGGGGATCACCAACTCGCTTGCCGGGCTTGCGGGCCTGAACATGTGCTATGAGGCGGTCGGGATGCATGCCTCGCTTCTGGGCTTCTGCCTGGAAAGCCTGGTGCTGGGCGACGACCTTCTGGGCCAGACGATGCGTCTGGTGCGGGGGATCGACGTGACCCCCGATTCGACCAGCATCGATGCGATGAAGCAGGTCTGCATGGGCGGCCCGGGGCACTACCTCGGCTCGGACCAGACGCTGAAGCTGATGCAGACCGAATACATCTACCCCAATGTCGGCAACCGCATGTCACCCAAGGAATGGAACGAAGCGGGCAAGCCCTTGCTTCTGGATACTGCCATTGCGCGGAAGAACGCGATCCTGTCCAAGGCGGGCTGCCGGGTCGACCCAGAGATCGATGCGATGATCCGCAAACGGTTCAACATCTACTTCAATTAGGCCAGGTAAGGCACGGAAAAGAAATGCATTACGGATACATCGGTCTTGGCAATCTCGGCGCGGCTTGCGCAGGCTGTCTGCTGAAGGGCGGCTTCAAGGTCACGGTCTACGATCTGAACGCGAAACTGGCGGAACCGCTGGTGGCGCAAGGGGCTGTGCTGGCAAACAGCGCGGAAGAACTCGCCGCAACGGTCGATCATGTCGTCACCTGCCTGCCGTCGCCCGCTGTGTCGGAACGGGTCTTGCGCAACATCCTGCCGCACATGCGCAAGGGCGCGTCCTGGGTGGAAATGTCGACGCTTGGCCGCGACGAAGTGCTGAAACTGGCCGCCGTTGCTGCGCAAAGCGGCGTGCGGATGATGGAGCTGCCAGTGACCGGCGGGGTGCATCTGGCCTATCAGGGCAAGATCACCATGCTGGCGGGCGGGGATAAGGACCTGTTCGATCTGCACATGAAGGCGATGCAGGCGATGGGCGACCGGATCTTTCACATGGGGCCGCTCGGATCGTCCTCGATCATCAAGGTCATCACCAACATGCTGGCCTTCATCCACCTCAAGGCCACGTCGGAGGCGCTGATGCTGGCGAAACGCGGTGGACTGGACTTGGGCCAGGCCTGGCATGCGATTGCTGCCAGTTCTGGAAACAGTTTCGTCCATGAAACCGAAGGTGCGCTGATCCTGAACGGCTCTTATGACATCGCGTTCAACATCGACCTCGCGTTGAAGGACCTTGGGTTCGCCCTGGGGTTCGGCAAGGAATTTGGCGTGCCCTTGGACCTCGCGTCGATGACCAACCAGACCTACATTGCAGCCAAGGCGGCCTATGGGGGCGAGGCGCAGTCGCCGATGATCGCCAAGCTTTTGGAGGACCTGCTCGGCACCGATCTTCGGGCCGAAGGCTTCCCGGCACGGCTAGAATGACGGCTTGAGGGTGCCGAGGGCGCGGGTTAAGGTTCGGTAAACGCCCGCGACCAAGTCCTTGATCCTGCAAGGGATGTCGCGTTTGTCCACCGTGGACACCCGCAGGAGCCGCCATGACCGCCGAGACCCCCACCAGTATGGACACCCGCATCGCCCGCCTGCTCCACCACCGCAAGGCGGGTCTCGCCTTGGGTGAGCCGGTGGTCCCCCCGATCTCGGTCGCGACCACCTTCCATCTGCCGCAAGCGCAGGGTGCCGCCCACTACTACGGCCGGTCCGGCCAGCCGACCTGGGACGCTGTCGAGGCGCAGCTTTCGATCCTTGAGGCGGCCGAGGTTGTCTCCTTCCCCTCCGGCATGGCCGCGATCACGGCGGCGCTGGTGAGCTGCCTGAAGACCGGGGCGAAGGTCATGATCCCGTCGGACGGATACTACGTGACCCGGCTTTTGGGGCGCGATCTCTTGCAGGTCTATGGGGTCGAGGTGGTGCAGGTCCCGACGCTGGCGATGGAGACGGCGGATTTCACCGGCTTCCAGGTGATCTACATCGAAACCCCCTCCAACCCCGGCCTCGACACCGTCGACATCGCCGCGTTGGCCGCGCGCGCTCATGCCGCCGGGGCGCTGCTCATCGCCGACAACACCACGATGACCCCGCTTTTGCAGCGCCCGCTTGACCTTGGGGCCGATATTGTGGTCGCGGCAGACACCAAGGCCCCGGCGGGTCACTCCGACGCGCTATTCGGCCATGTCGCGGGGCGGGACGCGACCCTGATGGACCGGATCCGGGAATGGCGGCGGCAGTCGGGGTCGGTCCCGGGGCCGTTCGAGGCTTACCTCGTCCACCGGGGGCTGGAGACGCTGGAGGTGCGGCTGACCCGCATGTGCGCCTCTGCCGCGGTGATCGCGGACCGGCTGGCGGCGCATCCCGCTGTTTTGGGGCTGCGCTATCCTGGACTGCCCGGCGATCCATCGCACAAGGCGGTCGGTGGGCAGATGACGAACGGCGGCTTTCTGATCGGGTTGGAACTGTCGGGCGAAGCTGCCGCGGAGGCATTCCTCGCCCGCTGCCCGCTGATCGAACAGGCGACAAGCTTTGGCGGGGTCCACACTGCCGCAGAACGCCGGGCGCGTTGGGGGGACGCGGTGGCGGACGGGTTCATCCGGCTTTCGGTCGGGGTGGAGCCAGTCGAGGTGTTGTGGGCGGCGATTGACGCGGCGCTGGCCGGTTAGGCGCAAAACTTTTCGAAAAGTTTTGGCAACTTCCTTCGAAGGAATTTGGCACCCGGCGTCAGAGCTGATCGAGAATCCGCGCCGCCTCGGCCTGAAGATCGGCCAGTTTCGCCCGGTCCTCGCCCGGGAAGAACCGGGCGCGAGTGGCGGTCGGCAGCCCCGCCGGTTCGGCGATCACAACGCGAGGACCATGCTTTGCAGTCTCGGCCTGCCAGCTGCGGGCAAGCGCCATCTGGACGGCCTTCGTAGCGCCGTAGGCCCCGAAGAACGGCTGCCCGGCGCGGGGGTCGTCAAGGAAAAGGGCGGTCCCGCCCTGCGCGGTCAGCAGGGGTTCGACCATCGGGATCAGCATGCCTGTGGCGCGCGCGTTGGTCGAAAGCGACTTTTCCCAGTCCTTCTGGTCGATGTGCCCAGCAGGGGCCAGCGGGGCGGCATGGATCGCGGCATGGACCCAGAGGCCAAGGCCGCCCCAACGGTCGTGAATGGACCGACAAAGATGGCGCATCGCATCGTCGTTGGTCACGTCCATCGGCGCGAGCGTCAGGCTTCCCGCCCCCGGCAGGCCCGCACGCTTGACCCGATCATCCAGCTCCTCAAGGCCGCCCACGGTGCGGGCAACCGCAACAACATGCCAGCCGCGCAGCGCCAGTTGTTCGGCCAGCGCAGATCCCAGGCCGCGCGAGGCGCCGGTGACGAGGGCAATCTTCTGGGTCATGGGTCTGTCCTTCTGGCGGCGTCGGAGCCTCCGGCGGGGATATTTGGACCAATGTGAAAGGGCAAGGGGGAGGGTGTGTCAGGCCTTGCGACCATAGCCCGCAGCAAGCTCGGCCTGGCGGGTTTCGATGATGCGGGCAAGGAGGGTGTCGGGCAGCGGTGTGTCGGGGGTGAAGAGGACGCCGGATTTCGAGGTCTTGAAGGGCGCGCAGTCGATCTGCGGGATCACCGTGCCGGAATGGGGGTAGAGGCCGAGGTGTTTCGCGAAGGCCGCGTAACCGATGACCATCTTGCCCTTCGGGCCGGGTTGGCGGAAACCGGGCATGGCGTAGGACATGACCTCTAAGTGGTCGGGGAGGAGTGCGGTCAGGCGGGCGCGGAGGGTCCAAAGGGCGTCGCGCTGAGCGGGGGGCAGGGCGGCAATATAGGTGTCTACCTCGCCCGTCACTCCGCCGCCTTCATCTCGAACCCTTCTTCGATCTTGTCCGAAGGTGCGACCGGATAATCGCCCGAGAAGCAGGCGTCGCAGAATTGCGGGGCGGCCATGTCGCGGCCCATCGCTTCGCCGGCGGCGCGGTAAAGGCCGTCGAGGCTGACGAACTTCAGGCTGTCGACGCCGATCCAGTCGCGCATCTCGTTCTCGGACATCGTCGCGGCGAGGAGTTTGGAGCGTTCCGGGGTGTCGACACCGTAGAAGCACGGCCAGGCGGTGGGGGGCGACGCGATGCGGAAGTGGACCTCGGCGGCCCCGGCCTCAAGGATCATGTCCTTGATCTTGCGGCTTGTGGTACCGCGCACGACAGAGTCGTCGACCAGGATCACGCGTTTCCCTTTGATCAGCGCACGGTTGACGTTCAGCTTGAGTCGCACGCCCATGTTGCGGATGCTGTCGGTGGGTTCGATGAAGGTCCGGCCCATGTACTGGTTGCGGATGATCCCCATCGCGTAGGGGATGCCGGATTCCTGGCTGTAGCCGATGGCTGCGGGCGTGCCGCTGTCAGGGACCGGGCAGACGAGATCGGCATCGACCGGCGCTTCGCGTGCAAGCTCCACGCCGATCTGCCGGCGGGTTTCATAGACGGAACGGCCGCCGATGATGCTGTCGGGGCGGGAGAAGTACACGTTCTCGAAGATGCAAAAGCGGGATTTGGCCGGAGAGAATGGGCGGGTCGATTCGACCTTGTTGCCCTCGATCACCACCATCTCGCCGGGTTCGATCTCGCGGACGAAATCGGCGCCGATGATGTCCAACCCGCAGGTCTCGGACGACAGGGCCCACCCGTGATCGCTGATCCGTCCAAGCACCAGCGGCCGCACGCCAAGGGGGTCGCGGACGCCGATCAGCTTGGTCCGGGTCATTGCGACAACAGAAAATGCGCCCTCTACCCGGCGGAGCGCGTCCTTGATGCGTTCGGACAGGTTCTTCTGGATCGACCGCGCCATCAGGTGGATGATGCATTCGCTGTCGGATGACGACTGGAAAATCGACCCGCGCTCGATCAGTTCCCGACGCAGGGCGCTGGCGTTGGTCAGGTTGCCGTTATGCGCAATCGCGCAGCCACCCATGGAAAACTCGCCAAAGAAGGGCTGCACGTCGCGGATCGCGGTGGCACCCTTGGACCCGGCGGTGGAAGAGCGGACATGACCGATGGAGAGCGCGCCGGGCAAGGTGTCCATCACCTCGGGTTTGGTGAAGTTGTCGCGGACATAGCCGAAGCGGCGGGCCGAGTTGAAGCCGTGGTCGGGGTGGTAGCTGACGATCCCGCCCGCCTCTTGCCCCCGGTGCTGCAGGGCATGCAGGCCAAGGACCACGAAGTTCGACGCATCTGCCACGCCGACCACGCCGAAAATGCCGCACTCCTCCTTCAGTTTATCGTCATCGAAGGGGTGTGCGCGGAAAGGGGCCATGCGTCCGAATCCTGTCCTTGGCTTAGGCCCGCTGTTTACGGCAGCGGGTCGGGGCTGTCACGCCCCGAAACGCCGATCAGGATCACGGATTGGTCGCGGGCGCGGCAGGTGCAGGCGCCGGGGCTGCCGGATCGACCGGCGCGCTGCCCGGGGCGCAGACATTGGTCAGGTCGTTGTAGCGATCAACGATCCAGCCCGGGGCGTCCGAAGGGATGTTTTCGTCGATCTGCGCCTGGAAGTTGGCGAAGACCAGCGCGGTGCGGCTGTCGTCGACCATCGCGATCCGCTGGTCGCTTAGGACGCGGTCGTAGACGATGAAGGCGATGGCGATCAGCAGCACACCGCGCGCCGCGCCGAAGAGAAAGCCAAGGGCCTGGTCGATGCCTCCCAGGGCTGACCTTTGCACCGCGCCCGAGAAGAGCGGCGTGAAAAGTGCGGCCACGATCAGACCGATCACGAAGACTCCGGCGAAGGCCGCGACGACGGAAAGCTCGCAGCTGTCCGACAGGAACTCGCCCACGATGGGAAGCTCTTTTACCAGGGGCTGCACGCCGGGTGCGAAGTAGTAGGCGGCGATCGCAGCCCCGATCCAGCCGAGGATCGCCATCAATTCGCGGACAAGCCCGCGCGAGAAGGCGAGGATGGCCGATATGACGATGATAAGCGCGGCGGCCCCATCGACTGCGGTCAAGTTTTCCATCGGTTACGTCCCCATTCCGTGTACTGAGCCAAGGGTTTATCCTGCCCCGAACATCTCGCCCACAAACGCTGTCAGGTCAGCCATCTGCCTGACCTTCAGCCCCGCCGTCCCTTCGGTTTTCGAATGGGTCGGCACGGTCGCCTGTGAGAAACCAAGTTTCGAGGCCTCTTTCAATCTGTTTTCCGTCTGGCCGACCGGGCGCAAGGCTCCGGACAGGCTGATCTCGCCGAAAAGCACCATATCGGGCGGAATTGCCACATCCTCGCGCGCCGAAAGGAGCGCCCCGGCGACGGCAAGGTCGGCAGCGGGTTCGCTGACCCGCAGGCCGCCCGCGACGTTCAGAAACACGTCAAGCCCGGCGAAAGGG